>DQIO01000249.1 GCA_020793555.1 Methanosarcinaceae archaeon
GTGTCATGTCAACTATCAAGTGTCTGATTATGAAGATCGGCCATATGGCACAATTTCAATTTTCTAAATTCCAAGATGACCGATCAGTTTTCACACAGTGCCGTCAGCGCACCGACTTAGGAATACCCACAGGCAAATTATACGTACATGCGGGTGCCGATACTAAAAAGAAAGTAACAGCAATTGACCTAAACTAAAGAAAACGGAACATCCGTTTCCGCCGCAGGCGGCGGATTCCACTGCTGCCAAACCCATAACCCCAAATCCAACAATGCAATTCTCGTATCTGCAAATATGACGCCGCTTAAAAACCGTTTTGTATTTTGCGTTCATGGTGTCGAAACGTGCCGCGCTTTTGCGCGGTCGCGTCGTTTTTTGCATCCGTCTTAACTCCTTCTGTCCCGCGACATTGTGTTGTTGACGTGACACTAGTGTATAGGTTCCAATATAATGGTACAATCACGATGCCACAATTAAACCAAAATATCCCCTAATGCATCGTATTTTTATTTACAACGCATTGTAATGTTATTTTGGAATCGATGCACTAGATGGAGGCGAGTTTTTTTTGTATCAAGGTTGTGACGAATAATTATGTCTTTGATTTCTTTGTGTTCTACGGATTTCCCCATTCCATTGAGCATGGTATAAATGTCATCGGCAGAGAGGGCATCGCTGAGAAGTAGTTGAGCTAAGTAGCCGAAATGATCTTTTTCAATATTGAATGAACTTGGTTCAGGAAGATTGTTTGGATCACTCCCCAAATACCTGACATGATGTTGTATCACTTTTTTTCCTTGGCGTTCATTCCATACTTCATCATACCTGATTTTGTCACCTTGTTTGATTTTGCGGATGAATGTCTTTTGTTCAGCCATATATATGGTGTATATACACTATATGCACTATATATATATATTAATATTTTGTTTTTGGATTAGGAGGGAATTTTAGAATGCGTCTAAGCTTTTCTGGTTAAAACAATGAGGGTAAAATTTACGAAGTTGCAAGCATAACTTGACGCCATGGGTGTTTAGTGTGCGAAGTTCAACTGTTGTGAGTGATATATTAATAATTCAGGGAATTTGTATACGATTTAGTCAATATTTTCATAGATCAGAAAAAAATTAAAAGTCTCCTCAAATTGGACTGTAACATTTATATACATCTAAGTTATTTTTCCAAAAGATTAAGATGGGAAAATCTTCGCTAACGCTCAGATTGACTCACACTATATATTTATAAAAGATATACTATTAAAAACGATATGGTGGATGCATGGTTAAGGTTAATAAGGTATTATTACTGCTTAAAAACATGGTGTATGAGAGCACAAGTCCGCAGGAGACACTTCGTTTTGCAAGCTATTATCGTAAAAAAGGGCTTGAGGTTGTTGTAGTTCTATGGGGGCCCATGGGTGTAATACTTGGAAAAAAGAATAAACATGGCTCACCGGACTACGAAAGTAAAATGCAGAAATGCATTGACCTTGGTGTACAGTTCAAGTGCTGTGAGCTTGCTACAACGATGATAGGTCTCAAGGAAGAAGAACTCATGCCAGGTGTGAAAATAGTGCATTCTAATGAAGTGGCAGATATGTTTTTGGAGTTCCGCGAAGAAGGGCAGTTAATTATTAGCCTGTAAAGTGTTATACTACTATTCTATCTGAATCATGTGATGCATGGGGATGTAGGCATGCTGGCGCATTGTATAATATATTACCTTTTTTGTAAATGGTGATTATTCATGGCATCAACGACTGAATTAAATACAGACGAGAAAGCCCTGCTTGAAAAAGTACTTGCGGGAGAGGTGGTATTTAGAAAGATCGATCAACTCACAGACGCAAAGACCGCTGTGACTATCCGAAGATGTGCTATCGAAGAGCGCACAGATGTTCGGTTTAAACATATTGAAAATTATTCGATCGATGCTGAAGTTGTGACAAAGCGCAATATTGAGAATATGATCGGTGCAATTCAGGTTCCGCTTGGGGTTGCAGGACCTGTAAAAGTAAATGGAGAATTTGCATCAGATGAATTTTATCTCCCATTTGCCACAACCGAGGGCGCGCTGGTCGCCAGTGTGAACCGTGGATGTTCCGTAATTACGAAAGCAGGAGGTGCGAATGTAAGAATATTCCAGGATGAGATGACGCGCGCACCTGTATTCAAACTGGAAAATGTTGCTCGCGCACGGGAGTTTGTTGACTGGGTCAAAAAACCTGAGATATTCAAGCAGATGCAGGAGAAAGCCGGAGAAACAACACGTTTTGGTGAACTTCTCAGAGTTGATCCATATGTTGCAGGCAATACTGTGTACCTTCGTTTCGCTTACGATACAAAAGATGCCATGGGGATGAACATGGTTACCATTGCTACAGAGGCTGTTGTTGACCTGATCGTTGATGAATTTGGAGCAGATCCTATCTCACTGTCAGGTAATATGTGCACTGACAAAAAGCCGGCTGCTATCAACACCATTCAAGGACGGGGTAAGACTGTTGTATCTGAAGTCACAATCCCAAAAGATATGGTCACAGCGCGGCTTAAGTCCACCCCGGAAGCAATGGTGGATGTGAACTACCGAAAAAACCTTTTGGGTTCTGCCCGTGCCGGTGCGCTTGGTTTCAATGCCCATGCCGCAAATATCATTGCTGCAATGTTTCTTGCATGCGGTCAGGATGTAGCACATGTTGTTGAAGGAAGCACTGCTATTACAACCATGGAACTTACAAAATACGGCGACCTCTACTGTGCAGTCACACTTCCGGCACTACCTGTTGGAACCGTTGGCGGCGGTACTGGAATTGGAACTCAGAAGGATTGTCTTAATCTCCTTGGTGTCGCAGGTGCAGGAGATCCACCGGGTGTGAATTCAAAGAAACTTGCCGAGATCATAGCTGTTGGGGTGCTGGCAGGCGAACTTTCGCTGATTGGTGCGCAGGCTGCGGGACACCTTGCACGCGCACATGCTGATTTGGGGCGTTCCAAGTTTTAGTTTTGAGTAGTGGGTGCGAACAGGATTAAAATAGATGCGAAAAACGGGCCACCGCACGCGCTCAGTGCGGCATGTTCCTGCACGAACGAATATTAGATAGATACGATTTTAAAGCAGTGGCGTATTTACTTTATCAGAACAAGGTCGTAATGTAAGCTGGTTTGAGGCATTTCCACATCATATATTCATACCAAAGATGGATTCCCAATCGGCAGGTCGGAAGTTACTTAATTTTAATTTTAATTTTAATTCAAATTTAGATTTAGACTGCATCTACTTGATGTGTTTGCTTGAAAATCGATTAGATTGCCTCAATATTATTCATATCAATAAGATTGATGTTTGCACTAGACAAAACTTTCAAAGCGGACTTAATATCATCGACCCGCACAATAAGTAATGCTACATCTGACTTTGTGACAAAAGCATATGCATAATCAATGTTAATATTGTACTTGCCCAAGACATCTGCAATGACAGATAAACTACCTGGCACGTCATCCATTTCGATCCCGAGCACGCTTGTTTCAGATACCGTGAAACCTGCATCATGCAATACACTATGTGCCACATCAGGCTTGTCAACAACCATTCGCACTATTCCAAAATCTCCTGCTTCTGCGATTGTAAAAGCACGTATGTTCACATTGGCATTCTTAAGATTAGACGCAATACTTGCAAGTTTGCCGGATTTGTTTTCTGAAAACAATGAGATTTGCTTTATGATCTTATCTTCCATTTAAATACCCCTTGTTTATTGGTTTAACTTTAAGTTCTTCAACTTTAAGATTAAAATGATTATATCTTTCTATTGTCAATAACCTTTTTTGACTTGCCCATTGACCTTGGCAAAGACCCGTTCTCAACCAATTCTACCTCAACTGCAAGGTTCAACACGCTTTTAAGTGACGATGCCACCTTTTTCTCAAGTGACATAATATCATTCAACTTGTCGCTGAATGCAGCGTCTGTCATTTCTATCTGGACCTTCATTGTATCCAGTTCATTGACACGATCCACAATAATCATAAAGTGTTCTCCAACTTCCGAAATGTTCATGAGAACTGACTCTATCTGACCCGGGAACACATTGATGCCACGTATGATCAGCATATCGTCAACACGTCCCAGAACACGCATGATACGCGGATGTGTGCGCCCACATCTGCAAGGTTCACTGGTCTTGACCGTAAGGTCACCGATCTTATACCTGATAAGCGGCAGTGCCTCTTTTACGAGGGTTGTGATTACCAATTCCCCCTGTTCACCATCAGGCAACGGCTCACCCGTCTCTGGATCAATTATCTCAACAAGGAACTGGTCTGCCCAGATGTGTATCCCATCCTGATACGTGCATTCCGTAAACAGTGGTCCGCTGAGTTCGGAAGTCCCGAATATATCATAAGCTTTAATGCCACTTGATTCTTCAATTCTTGTACGCATCTCTTCAGACCATGGTTCAGCACCAAGGATGCCTATACGCAACTTCGTATCATCTTTGAGACTAATGCCCGCTTGCTTTGCAGCCTCATTCATGAACAACATGTATGACGGTGTACATGCGAGCACGGTTGTACTAAGGTCCTGCATCAGTTCGAGTTGCTTCTCGGTATTCCCTGCACTTGTTGGCAGCACTGTAGCACCTGCCTCTTCCGCACCATAATGCATTCCAAGACCGCCTGTGAAAAGACCGTATCCGTAACTTATCTGTAATACATCACCACGTCCTACGCCGATAGATGTCAGCGCTCTTGCAAGTGACAACGACCACTGGTCAATGTCATTTTTCGTATATCCAACAATTGTTGGTTTACCTGTTGTGCCGGACGATACATGAAAACGCACAAGTTGTTCATTGGGCACACAGAACATGCCTGTTGGGTATGTATCCCTAAGATCCTGCTTGTATGTGAAAGGCAGTTTTTTGATATCATCAAGTTTTTTGATATCTTCCGGTTTAACACCTGCATCATCGAATTTCTTTTTATTAAATGGTGAATGTTGGTAAACATAATGTACAAGTTCTTTTAATTTTTGTTCCTGCAATTCTTTTAATTCGTCAACAGGCATCCGTTCGACTTGTGGGTTCCAGTACTCGATCATATAATTAACCTCTTTAATTGAAACAATAAATTCACAATTGGCATGTGATCATTCATTGTGATGATGTTACAAACAGTTTGTATAAGTTCAATATTGGGTAGATCCTACTTTGTAATCGGATCAACTCGCATTATATAATTCTATAAATTATATACTACGGGAAAAATTTCCCTTACGGTCGGTTTAACTCGAACTATATAATTTTACAAATTATATAGTACAAAGAATAACACTCATCAATACTTATAAAATTGACGGATTTTTCTTATTTTTCAAAATATCACAGACGCGTGTTTTGCATTCATAAAGAATCGTATCCATATCTGCAACAACATCTATTCCGGCAGCACCGGCATGTCCGCCACCTGTGCCTTGATAATTTACGCTGACATCTTCCATTATCTGCCCAAGATTCACTCCTGCACCTACAGCATCACGCTTTGCACGTCCACTTACTCTAATGGTACCGTCACGAGATGTGCCGACAAGTGCGACATCCGCACCAATATTAATGAGCATTGACGATGCAGAACCGCCAAATGAACTTATGTTGGACATTACAACCAACCAGTCATCAACACGCTCGATCTGTACACGTGTGGCAGATTTTAGCATTGCGATACGCATTGAGATGTCCTGTGGAGTAGCAGCCATCAGTTCCAATACTTCAGCATATTCAACACCACTTGCTTCTATGATATCCGCCATTGTCCTGAAAGTTGAATAATTTGCGTGTTTGAAATGTCCGGTATCAGTTATGATCCCTGTCATAAGACCAAGTGCTGTCCGCCGCATAATTGGGGCTTCCATATGTCGTAATATATCAAATACGATCTCAGCTGTAGATGATGCATCACAATGGAGGTAAAAATTCGCATTTTCTGTCAAGGATGTAGTTACATGATGGTCAATTACACAATAATCTGATAATTGTATATCATTTAACTGTGCACTTGTAGAAGTATCTACTACGACAGTAAATCCAAAATCGGAAGGATCGGGAGAATCTATCACGTCAATTTCCAGTCTGTCGATCAAAAGAGATGCAACCCTATTACTTCCATCGACAAGACCTACAGTACCGCCAATAGCTTCAGATAATGCAAATGCACTACTAACAGCATCCGGATCAGCATTACGGTGACACAAAAATAAAATATTGTGATAATCCAGAAGTCTGTTATAAAATTCAACTTCATTAACTTGCATTGATACCTCTTGCCATCAATTGAAAAGCAATGTTAACGAGAAAAAGCTCACTTCGTTCGCGTTAATTCGGAGTACATAATCTTATAGAATATATACAATCAAAAATTGCTTTGTTTGATGGTCATTATAGGAATATCAAGCACCTATTGTGCCTGAGTGCCCATTGACTGCTCAAGTTGTTCCTGAAGTTGTGTAAAACGCTTTGTGATACGCTCTTCCTGTTTGCTGATGGATTGAAGTCTCAATGACAAAGTTTCGTTCTTTTCAGTTAACTTTGTAATTGTATCCACTTTGCTGGATTGTATCTGTAATTCTCCAACAGCCCTGTAAACAACAGCGTCATCCGATAATTTTTCAAGTTCTTCAAGCGCCATTTCTGACTCTTTTTTGATACTATCCATTTGAGCTTTTTGCGATGCAAGTGCTTGCGCTTGCTGCTGAACTTGCTGCAATTGAGCCAACTGGTTTTGTATCTGTGGGGGTAATTCATTACTCATTTGGTTTCACCTAGAGCTTCAATAATCACTAAAAGGATTTTAATGTTTCTATGGAATCAGTATTTCCGATTGGCCATAGTTCCGAGTGTGCATAATTTCATACAGTCATGAAATACTCAAAAAAGACTGTCGGAAAAGTATCTGAAAAGCGCCAAAGTCAAACGTTGCGACGGCACACCCAATCGCAGCAGAGCTGCGGGGCATGACGATTAAGATGCAACTGCCACAGGAGGCATATTTCCACACTATTCCCCTTAAACCTAAATGACTTTTGGCAACAGTTTGATTAAATACAATGTATAATTTTAAAGTTATATATTCCACGGAAATGGTACTTGACTTAATATTTATAATTCGATTCACTTTACCCATTAAATGCGAAAATATCTGATTTTTATTGGTGATGGTGGGGTACGCCGCCTGCGGAGTTTTGTATCGTTTGTATTGAAGACCATCAAAAAGGTCGTTTCAATCACACGAGATCTCAAACTCCCCTGAAGTACTGCCCTTTCGTATAAACATCTCCCTGTCGCCCTCGTATCCTGACACTCTTTCCCATGAGTGCTTCTCTGTATGCTTTTGTGATCTCCTTGACTTCTCTTTTTGTGTTCAATTTCAGGTCAAGTCGCAGCACGTCTGCACCGGATCCTTTTAGTTCTTCAACATCATCGAGCATGTTGAGCACTTCAAAGTTGTAGATGAGTGTCCGCGTTCCCCATCGTTTTACAGGGAATTTGCGTTCTTTTTTGTCAACAAGTAGTACATCGCTGTCACTTTGCACAATATTTTTGTCAACGAGAGGTTTTAAGAGATCGTTCTCTGTCACAAGTAAAAGTTCGCGACCATGTGCAACAATCTCGATCTGCCGGTCCTTATTGAATGCTTCCAGATTTTCGGAAATATGCCATATCTCGTCAAGGTTCAATTCACTCGAAAGTGTCACTCTATGCGCTCCTGCATCAAAGAATACGCAGGATGTGAGAGCATTGAAGGTGTTGAGTTCTTTTTGAGCGACAAAAGGGATTCCGCATGTTTTTGCAACCTGTACTGCACCGAGGTTTGAACATGACAAACCGAATCCGGCAGTTTTGACCTCTTCGATAAGTGGTGTGAGTGATATTAATTCGTGGTCGTGTGTAATCTGGGGCACAATGAATACGAACTCGACTCCATCTTCTTTTTTCGCGATTGGGTCTTTCAATTCGCTGAACTGTTCAATTGGAATATAGACAATATCGGCACCGGCATCTGCTGCATAGAACATGGAGTCGGCATCACTGACTTCAACGCTCAAAAGTGGGATCTTTGTATTGTTATTTTCGGAGTTGAGGTCTGGAAGATGCGGGTTCTTACGTTCGCGTTTATATCCCCTGATGGTCTTTTGCAAAAACATATCTGCGGCTTCGCGCCTTGCATTTGTGAGTACACCTATCGGGATGAAGATGTCCTCATCTGCTACAACGTCTACAGATTCAGCAGCGTAGGGTGTATCACCGAGTTTTTCAATAATTGTTTTGATCTTTTCGTCGGTGGTTGGAGCTTTCATGGCTTGCTGGACAGTGTAGTCGTCTTCAAATACCACGCCTTCTGTTTCACCTGTTGACCCTTTGATCTCGATCTTGAGTTTCTCATCCTTTCTTGCTGTGACTTTAATGTTGACAGGGGATGTTTTGAGGTCTGTTTTTTGCAACCTGTTCAATAGATGCCGGTCAGTTGTGATGTATAATTCGTTACCGATGTCTACGGATTTGCCGGTCTTTGAACTGATCTCAAGTATCACGGTCTCGCCGGCTTTTGCATTTTCGATTCGTTCTTCACCGCGTTTCATTACGTTGACTGCTGAGCCGAGCATTCTTTTTCGGGTCTGTATTCCTATGCCGTCTTTTGCATTGAAATCTTCATGCAGTTTTACCATTAAACTTGTGGTGTATCTGAAATCTGCGATGTCTACTAATTTGCCAAGGAACAAGCCGTAGTTTGAGCTGTATTTTGGATGTGTGACATCACTTTCTCCGAGCATGAAACCTTTTGTGAATCCGCGGTAGAACAGTTTTGTGAGTTCTTTTTCGTCGGCTTCGATCTCATCTTTGTTAAGAACTCCGTCATTCTTTAGACTCTCGACTGCTGATCTGTAGGCGCTTGCGCTTTTTGTTACGTACTCGCCTCTTTTCATCCTGCCTTCGATCTTGAGGCTTACTACACCTGTGTTTACAATTTTGTCAATTTCGGGGAGTGTGCAGAGTTCGGCATTACTGATCGGATATTCGCCTATCCCGATCTTTGAGTTGTCTACATCGAGTCCATCGACTATGAAACTGTATCGCAGTCTGCAAGGCTGGGTACATGCTCCACGGTTTGCGCTCCTGCCACTGATGAAACTGCTGAACAGGCATCGCCCTGAGTATGAGTAGCAAAGGGCACCGTGTACGAATACTTCTGCTTCGATGCCGGTGTTGTCGATTATGTTTTTCAGTTCTGTGGTATTCAGTTCCCTTGAGAGTATGACCCGATCGGCCCCGATGTCCTCTACAAATTGTGCGCCGGCTGTGTTGTGTATTGTCATCTGGGTGCTTGCATGGAGTTTGAGGTCAGGGTATGTTTCCCTGATGATCCGCATCAAGCCGAGATCTTCCATTATTATTGCATCGATGCCGAAGGAGTAGGCGCTGTCGATTATGTTAAGTGCGTCCTGTATCTCGTCCTGTTTGATTGGTATGTTGAGTGCGAGAAAGACTTTTGTGTCGTGCGAGTGGGCTAAGTCGATGGCGTCTTCAAGTTCATCGAGTTCGAAGTTGGTTGCTCCCCATCTTGCATTGAAGTCACGTATTCCGAGGTAGACGGCATCTGCGCCGCCCTTCAGGGCGGCAAGCAGGGATTCACGGTCGCCGGCGGGTGCGAGTATTTCTGGGGAGGTTGGGGTGTTTTGGGACATGGGTGGTGTTTGGATAATTTTGGTGTTTATAGGGGGGTTATGTGATTTATGCTTTGGTTTGGGGGGG
>DQIO01000248.1 GCA_020793555.1 Methanosarcinaceae archaeon
GCATCTGTCTTAACCCCTTCTGTCCCGCGACATTGTGTTGTTGACATGACACTAGGTTAACCTATAGGTCAAATGGGAGTATTTTGAGATAGTGCCGTAGTGCGTATACACCACCTCAAAACAAAAGAGATACATGATTGCGAAAATTTAAAACCATCCAAGCTTATCTTGACGCTATGGGTATTTTGCGAATGCGAGTGGATAGTGGCAGTAATATTCAAGTACAATGTTAACCCTTTAAAAAAGTATGGTTGACAATACAATCCTTAGTTCTACCGCCAATGCACCAGACATACGAAAAATGGTTTTTGCATCGCTTTTTGCAGCAATGACAGCCGTTGGCGCGTACATAAAAATACCAATCCCGATCGGACCGGTCCCACTTACATTACAGGTATTGTTCGTACTTCTGGCAGGCATCATGCTCAAAAGTAAATGGGGACCAATAAGCATGCTCATATATGTGCTTCTTGGGATTGTCGGACTTCCGGTATTTGCAGGCGGTGCTTCAGGTTTAGGAGTGCTTTTTGGACCCACGGGTGGATACCTGATCGGATTTGTGGCGGCGGCGTTTGTTATCGGTTTTATGGCAGAGCGTAAGCAAACCTCCAATCCCCTGTTAAATGCGGTTTTCATGACAATCGGGCTTGGCGTGATATACCTGTTTGGTGTGGCACAACTGGCAATCGTTGCGAAGTTGACCATCATGCAGGCAATCGCTGCAGGTATGCTTCCTTTCTTGATCGGGGACTTTATGAAGATAATAGCGGGTGCTTACATCGCATCAAAATACAAAATTTAAGATTTGACCACAACATTATGATCCATATCAATAACTTAAGTTACCAATATCCCGATGGAACCCTCGCACTTGATAGCGTGGATATGTCCATTGACAAAGGTGAATTTGTAGCACTTATCGGCAAGAACGGATGCGGAAAAACCACACTTGTCCGCCACCTAAACGCACTCCTCACCCCCACAGAGGGTTCGGTTTCTGTGTTTGGAATGGATACAAAAGACAAATCCGGTGTCTGGAATATTCGACAGACTGTCGGAATGGTGTTCCAAAACCCCCAGACCCAGTTCGTTGGCACGACCCTTGAAGAGGATGTTGCATTCGGTCCAGAGAACCTGAAACTGCCTCCAAATGAGATAAGGAAACGGGTAGACAGGTCACTCCGCGAGGTCGGGCTCCTGGAATACAAAACCCATGCACCAAAAGCACTGAGCGGAGGGCAGATGCAGCGCGCTGCAATTGCAGGGGTACTCGCAATGGAACCTGAATGCATTGTTCTTGACGAGGTAACGTCCATGCTCGACCCCGGGTCAAGGGGAAATGTGCTGGATACCATCCAACAACTCCATCAAAGCGGAAAGACCATCATATACGTCACTCAGCGAATAGAAGAGATTCTGCCGCTTGCAGACAGGATCGTTTCCATGAACAATGGCAAGATCGAGTTTATGGGCACACCGCACAAGTATCTGGCATCTGTGGAATCTGATATTCCTGCAATCACCAATCTTATGAGGAAACTCAAAGCCAAAGGATTCGATGTGAGAGATGATGTTTTTGCAGTTGATGATGCGTTTTTGGAAATTTTGAAAGCGTGTGATAAAAGGAAAACGGAGACTTCCGACAATGGATGAACTTTTCCTTTCCTACATCCATGGCAATTCATCATTGCACAGGCTTGACCCGCGTACAAAATTGGTTGCATTGATGATCATAAGCGTTCTCCTCCTCCAGACATTCACTTTTCCAAAACTGGGTATGTTCGCCGCTTTTTTCGTGCTGCTTGCATATCTGTCTGGTGTAAGCAAAAGGGTGTTTGTACGCTCTATCAGACCCATGCTTGTGTTTTTTACGTTCATATTCCTGATGCACCTGTTTCTAACAGAAGGAGATCCCATATTCCAGATAGGGGTGATCCGCCCGACATTCGAGGGTTTGATGGCGGGAACGCTCATAACCACAAGATTCGTGCTGCTGATACTGTTTGCATCCCTGCTCACTGCAACCACCCGCTCAACCCTGATAACAAATGGGATAGAGCGATTACTTCGCCCCCTGCCACTGAAACGAATCGGTTTGTCGTCTTTCGATATTGCAACCATGATGTCGCTGTCAATTCGTTTTGTGCCTGTACTTCTGGACAACGCACGCCAGATACGTTATGCGCAAATCGCGCGCGGGCTGGACACCAGACACAACATGTTCCGCACAATATCAACAACGATCACGCCAATGATCAGGGAATCCGTAAGCACTGCCGATGAGCTGGCAACAGCCATGGAAAGCAGATGTTATCAGGGAGATTTCCGCACGTCCCTTTTCGAACTCAAAATGAGGGCGGCAGATTGGGGTGTGCTGTGCGGGATAAGCGGGTTGGCAGTTTTATCGTTTGTTTAGTTTTTTCACTCCACATGAAACCGCCTGCGGCTGTTATTGTATTGGTTTTAGTTTCAGTTAAAAAACACATATTGCCCCTTTTGACACGCTAATTATTAATATATGAACAAATGTTCATATATTCATGAATGATACATGCATCCGCGTCGATGAAACATTAATAGAGCAAATGAAACAGAACCTTCCCGATGAACAAACGATCAATAGGATGTCGGCCATATTTCAGGCACTCCAATCAGATACCCGTCTAAAGATACTGTTCCTGCTATCCAAAAAGGAGATGTGCGTGTGTGAACTTGACTGCGCACTTGATGTGACTCAATCTGCAATCTCGCACAGCCTGCGAACCCTGCGGCAGCTTGATCTTGTTCGTGTAAAAAAACAGGGGAGGTTTGCGATATATTACCTTGCGGACGAACATGTCAAAATATTGATCGATCTTTGCAATAAGCATGTAACGGAGTGCGGCGCATGACATTGGCAGAGATGCTGACAAATCTGACAGCCTTAATTGTGGGAATTGCGGGAATTGCGGGCGCTACATGGGAGATATTCACAGAAGCTGCACCTTACCTCTTTTTGGGATTTGGAATTGCAGGACTTCTACATGCGCTGATCCCTGATGAGAAGATTGTCAGTTATCTTGGTGCGTCAGCCGGAAAGGTAAGGTCTGTCATCAATGCGGCAATTGCAGGTGTTCCGCTTCCACTGTGCTCATGCGGAGTTGTTCCAACTGCGATATCCCTGCAAAAACGAGGTGCAACAAAAGGAGCAACAGTCTCATTTTTGATATCTACACCCGAAACCGGAGTGGATTCAATTGCAGTAACCTATGCACTTCTCGACCCTATAATGACAATATTCAGACCCATTGCAACGCTTGTTACTGCTATTTCTGCAGGGATTATGGAAAACCTGCTGACTAAGGAAAATATCAATGCTCAAACACACCACCTGCCTTTAAATTCACAAACAATACCCCTTGCAACAGTGTCGGAAGACGAAGATGTTTCATGTTCATGCGGAGGCGCTTGCAGCACTTCTGCACCACATGGGCAGAGTCTTTCACAGCGAATTTACGGAAGTCTAAAATATGCATACGTAGAACTACTCGGAGATATTTCCAAATGGCTCACCGTAGGGATCGTTATTGCAGGTATTGTATCGTATGCAATACCAGAGAGTTTTATTCTTTCTTATCTGGGAGGAGGAGTAGGATCCATGCTTGTTATGCTTGTTATCGGAATCCCGCTCTACATCTGTGCAACAGCGTCCACACCGCTTGCAGCAGCCCTTATTGCAAAAGGTATGAGTCCCGGAACTGCATTCGTGTTCCTGCTTGCAGGTCCTGCGACCAATTCTGCAACGATCACAATGGTGATAAAATTTTTGGGAAAGCGCTCAGCTGCAATTTACCTGGCATCAATTGGCACATTCTCAATAGCCTTTGGTCTTTTGCTGGACTTTATTTATGTAAAAATGGGGATCGAAGCAACATCAATCGTTGGTCATGCCAGCGAAATATTGCCTGATGATGTGAAAACGTTATTTGCAATACTGATGCTTCCACTTATTGCAAATGGTATCTACCACGAGATGCGGGAATAGTGAAAATACATATGACAATTTGCATTCTATAATGTGCAGCCTGATTATTTTTTGTTTGCTTCACGGGATATGATGTCTGCAATCCTGAGCTTAAATGTCTCTACCAATTCATCGATCTCTGCGTTTACATCAATGTGAGGTGCTCCCTTCTCAACCTTCTTAATAGATTTATCGATTGTCTTTGATCTTATTGGAACAAAATCTCCAGAAATGTTTTTGGAAGTGGAATCGCTTTCGTCCCAAAGGAAATCTCCATTATCATTCATCGTATCACCAAAAAATTTATTTACATTAATGTATATTATTTGTAAACATATAAGGTTTGCTGTTGACTTTGGCTTCTGGGTACGTAGATTTAGAACTGATGTGACATAACAGGAAAAAGTATATCCAAACCACTTTTTGAAAGACATGCAGCTATCAAGGTGTTATTCATGGAACTTGAAGTAAAATTGCTAAAAACTATCTCACACAAACGTACCGATTGCGGATGCGGTGTTGCCGTTATCCCGATAGACCCAAGCCCGGACATTACAAAGATGGTGCGCGATATTGTCAAAGAATATGGTATCTCGTTTAAGCTAATCGATGCCTCAGCATATCCTGAAATGCTTGATGAATATGGTTTGAAAACGGATGAACTGCCGGCTTTGGTAATTGGAGATATTGCCTGCAAAATAGAGGAACAACAAATTCGCAGGCTTATAAAAGATAAAATATAGGTATTTTGAGGATACCATAATTATTAATAGCATCGAATATGATTTTTTGTTGCAGGAATATTTCCTGTAAATCCAAAAGAGGTGTTTGAATGGATGAAAGTGGTGAGACATACAATCATGTGAAAACGCGATTGACCAAGAGTAAAGATGATCGGGTAATTGATGGGGTATGTGGCGGTTTAGCTGAATATTTCAGAATTGATACTGTTATTGTCAGACTTGCATTTGTTGTATTTACATTAATAAACGGCTTTGGAATATTGCTTTACATAATTTTAATGATAATAGTGCCCAAACCGGAAAGTGACGAACAAATTCCAATATCGAAAACGATTGGGGAAAACGTGCAGGGGATGGCAGAGCAGGTAAAGGACATAATAGAAGAAGTTGGCACAAATGTTGACAAAAATGCATCTGATAGCAAAATAACAAAACAAGAGAAAATAAAGGAATCGCATCAACGTTCCACATGGCTCGGAGCAATTCTTATCATACTCGGGATCGTATTCCTTTTTGATGAACTGAACATGTTCTGGTGGTTTAATGAAGATTTTTTTTGGCCAATAGTACTGATCTTTATCGGCCTATGGATGTTAATCAAGCGTGGGGGAAAGTAAAATGAGCGGGAGACAGGGGATAACGGGACCTCTGATCCTGATAACATTTGGCATACTCCTAATCCTCAATAATCTAAAACAGCTTCCAGATGGGTTCTTTGGTTCACTATGGCATTTTTGGCCGGTTGTACTGATACTATTTGGTCTGGATATTCTGCTAAGCCACAATGAATCAATAATTGGTTATCTCACACGAATATTTTTTGGAATAGTTGTGATCTGTGGAATCATTACTCTTGCCTGGAGTGGAATTCCTGCATCAGAGTCCAATATACAAATAACTCCCATTGATAACCATAGGGCAGATCTTCGAAATACACATCTTGAGGGCACAAATCGGTTCTTTGTCGATTTCAGTCATGCCAACATGAGTGGTGCATACCTAAATGGTGCGAACCTGTTCTTTGTCGATCTCAGCAATACTAATATGGAAGGTGCATATCTAAATGGCGCAAACATATTCTTTGCAGACATTACTGATGCAAATATCAGGAATGCGGATGTTAGCGGTGCAAATATATTCTTTGCGGATCTTAATGGTGCCGATCTGGAAGGAACAAATATTGGGGAAGCAAATTTGATGTTTACGCTTGGGGTTGTTAGATAGAACCGGAGCACATAGGTCCGGCTTAAAAAGAATCGGTTAACTCCAAAATTCTTCTTCGTAATCATCGGGCAGGTCGAGTTTCATTGCATCATCGATGCTTTTACCCTTCTTTTTTTCTGTTTTATCATTATCATTATCACTGACATCAGCAGGTTTGACTGCCGCCCCATCGGATGCATGGTTTGACTCAATCACTGTTGTGTTCCTGTCAGAGGTCACAACCTCTTCAATAATGGTTTCGGGATTGTCAAGAATCCGATTTACTACAGTTTCCTCTCTGGTGGTTTCTGCCACATTTTGCACTGGTGGTCGAATTTGCATTGTAGTTGGGATTTCCCTTCCAAGACGTGTACTCGTATTTTGTACATAGGTGTCATACAATTGATCTGTTTTGGGCGATGGTTTTTTGTTTACGTGATATCCGATCGAACAATTTTCTTCACCTGAACGCCAGTCCACATGATACAAATGGCATTCACGGGTTTTACATCCGGATTTTCCGTCAAGTGGGCATAATTCAGGTAGTGACATGATAAAACCTTCTTTTGATTTTGTATTATGACTTTGTATGTTGGTGATACTACAAATTCCTAACCGCATCCGCAATCAGTGGAGCAACGCTCACACAACTCTGTGCTTTTTCAATTGTATCCGTTGCAAATATGTCGTGTACGCCCGCATTGAAGAGCCGAATAACCGCATTTCGTGCGAGGACCGGATGCACACATGCAAGATACACATCCTTTGCACCCTGATCCTGCAGTAGCCTGATAGACTCTGCCATCGTGCCTCCGGTCGAGATCATATCGTCTATCAGGACAACATCCCTGCCGGTAACATCAAGGTTCTTTGTTTTAATAGTGACCGTGTCGCCGCTATGTCTGGTTTTTTCCAGATAGTCATAATCCATTCCAAGATCTGCTGCAGCACTCTTTGCCAGGGATTCAGCACTGGAATCCGGTGCCAAGATCAAAGTATCTGTTAGGTTAAGCGACTTTAGATGGGAACCCAGAAGTTTAGTTGCATCAAGATCGGATGCAGGAGCACTAAAATAATCAAGTACACTCTTTTCATGGATGTTGACTGTGAACACACGATCTGCATTGATGGTTCTGGCAACCGCACGCGCACTGATGGGCTCGCCAGTCTTAAACTTCTTGTCCTGCCTCGCATACCCCATGTAGGGAATGACCACATTGATGCTGGATGCATCCTCACATGCATCGATCATCTGCAAAAGATAAACAATATCCGAATCTGTCGTCGTGCTTTGGATGATCGTTACGTCTTCGAGCTGCCCGTCCTGAATGCAAGTATATACCTCACCGTCCGGGAAACAATTAAAATCGCAAAGACTGGGATTTGTGCCCAGTTCCCTTGCCACTCGTGATGCCAGTAATTGTGATGCAGGCCCGCCTATTATCTTCAACTTTTATACCTCGTTTTTACTATGATTATGGTGTAACTACAACACGCCTTATAATACATTGTTTTTGGTTGACTTGTACTTCTTAACAACTTCAATATTTCGGATAAAAGTATTCGGATAATTCCCAGTGTCATCCTTTTCCACAGATTTTACCATGTCCCAGATGGTGAGCAGTGCAGTAGATACACCTGTTAATGCTTCCATTTCAACACCGGTCTTACCCACAGTTTTAACCTCTACTTCTGCAGTTATTGAACAATCACCTATCGTAAAATCCACATCAATTCCTGTGATTGGGATCTGGTGACACATCGGGATTGTTTCAGAAGTCTTTTTTACAGCCAGAATTGCTGCTGTTGTGGCAGTCGATAATACATTCCCTTTTTCAACATTACCATCACGTATCTTCTCGATCGTGTCTTTGGTGAGAACAATCTCACCTGATGCGATCGCACGTCTAACAACATCTCCTTTCTCACTTATATCGATCATCCGCGCGCGGTCACCGGCAATATGTGTAAACTCTTTTGTCAATAGATCACCTTATAAAATTAAAATACCAGACGTACCAATTATCAATCGATCCGCTGATGCTTTCTTTGGTCATAATCTTCCAGTGTACCGTCTATCTTCCTGATCAGGTCACGGGCTTCATCAAGTGTCAACTTGACAACTTCTTTGTCTTCTCCGTGGCTTATTACCACACGCACCCTGTTCCTCTCGATATCAACACTTATTTTTCTAATATTATCCTTGTTCTTGTCCATTATTTAAACTCCCCTATTTCATAATTTCAGTTATCTTGTTAGTAACATCAGTAGCAAGCAATCCAAAACCCCTCTCTTTAAATGCAAGGTCTCCGGCAGCACCATTTATGAACGCGCCACAGGATGCGGCATCCATTGGCTTGTTGACTGCAAAAAGCGCACCCACAATACCTGCAAGCACGTCCCCTGTCCCCCCGACTGTCATTCCCGGATTGCCTGTCCTGTTCAATAAAACCGACTCGCCGTCAGATATCACATCGATGTTTCCTTTCAGCAATGTCACGATATGGTTTGTTTTTGAGAATTCTATTACCTTTTCAACACGCGTGCCGGTTTCGGACGGATTATCAGTTCCACGAAAGTGTGCAAACTCTCCCGCGTGCGGTGTTATTATCATCTCGCATCCTGCGGCGGGTGGCAGTGTCAAACCATGAAGTGCATCGGCATCGACTACAACTTTCTCGCAATGTGGGATTATTTCTAAGATCGCTGCTTTTGTCCTGTCATCCCTGCCAAGTCCCATCCCGATAATAACAACGTCATGCGACCTTATCATTTCCAGTACCTGCGGAACGTCTTCGGGACACAAGACATCAGATGAGAGTGCGCGGACTATCAGATTTGGCGAAAAGGATGCGACAATGTCAGCCACGCTATTTGGCACAGCCAGTGTGACAATATCAGCACCGGTTCTAAGTGCTGCAAATGCTGCAAGTGCAGGTGCACCTGAATAAGCGCCGCCGCCTATTATCAAAACCCTGCCGGAATGGCCTTTGTGACTTTCTGTCCTGCGGCGGGTGAGTATTCGCAAGTTACCTGAGCCGACATACTTTTCGGCGTCGGCACAAACTCCTATATCAATTACCCTGACATTACCCGTGTAGTTCTTCGCATTTGGTGTTACAAATCCTGTTTTCATCTTGTGGAATGTGAGTGTTGTATCCGCACGCACGGATTTGTCAAATGGTTCACCGTCCGGGCTGAAGCCAGACGGTACATCCACTGCAATAACATATATTTCGGAATCATTGATCAAATCAATTACGATAGATTCGGGTTCCCTGATTTTTCCTTTGATGCCAGTTCCGAATATGCCATCCACTATGATGTCAGCGTCCTTAAAATTCGATTGCAAAAATCCTGTCGATTCTGTAACCTCTAAAATTTCAACATCACTGTGTTTAAGAGCATCAAAATTCCGACGTGCTTCCTCGGTTTTTATCTGGAAAGCGCGACCGAGTAGGATTACTTTTGGCTTAATATTATAACCTGATGCGAGATGGCGTGCTGCAACAAAGGCATCGCCTCCGTTGTTGCCCCTGCCTGCGATGAGTATTACTTTGTTTTTCTGTCCGCCGCCGATCTTATCGCTTACAGCTTGTGCTATTGCAGCACCTGCATTTTCCATAAGTTGCAGGGGGTTCAAACCTAAGTACTCGCAGTTTGCATCAATTGCATTCATCTGGGTTGATGTTATTGCGTTCATGTT
>DQIO01000247.1 GCA_020793555.1 Methanosarcinaceae archaeon
TGACCAATGAACAGCCATTCGATCTGATGATCATGGAGCACAAGCAGAGGAACCTTATCTCAAGATTAATACGTGGAACCGCAGCAGAGCAAATCGCACGTATCGTACCTTGTTCGGTATTCGCTGTAAAGAAGCAAGAGTTATGCTTAATATGAATAAAAAACATCATGCCCTTATTTCAAAATAATAGATAAATTAAAAATAAATAGGTGTGGTTATGCATAACATAAATGAAAACTCAAAACAGAGTTCTACCTGGGAGGCATTTATCCTAATTTTCCTAATTTTATTTGCCTTCTGGTATCTTCTTTCTACATATGTTGATACATTTCATCTTGGTTCAGGGTTTATATGCTCAGTTATAGTGGCATATATGTCCCGTAATCTGATGTTTGTAGGTGCCCATGGTAACCGGCTGACACAAACAGCCAGGTTCATTGTATACATTCCCTGGCTGCTGTATCAGATAGTAATTGCAAATATCGATGTCGCAAAGCGAATACTCTCGCCCGATATGCCGATCGACCCACGGGTGGTCACATTCAAATCATCCCTGAAAAGCGATTTGGCGAAAACAACGCTTGCGAATTCAATTACCCTGACGCCTGGAACTGTAACTATCGATATAAAAGATGATGTATTCTATATACATGCGATCTCAGAAAGTTCAGCAAATGACCTGCTCGAAGGAACAATGCAACGCAAGGTCGCACATGTGTTCATGGAGGACTGACCATGGATATGCAATCTTTTTTTCTAGGCATTAGTGTTACTATCGTTCTTGCAAGTGTTGTGTCACTTTACCGTGGTATTGAAGGACCCGGTGTGTTTAACCGGATTATCGCAGTAAACGTGATCGGTACGAAAACGATCGTGCTGCTGGTGTTGATCGGATTTATCTACCAGCGACCGGATTTTTTTGATATTGCCCTGGTCTATGCGCTTCTTAATTTTATAATGACGGTAGCAGCTACTCGATATTAGGAAATTCCCGATATAGGAAAACGAAAGGAAAAACGATAGATGAGTGGTGTTACATATAGGAGGACTTATGATAACTAATATAATAGTAGTAGTATTGTTGGTCGCTGGTATATTTTTCATGCTGGTCGGCACCATTGGCTTTGTGCGGTTTCCGGATTTCTATTCGCGGATACACGCAACAGGCAAATGTGATACACTTGGTGAAGGGTTAATGCTCCTTGGATTGGTAGTATACGAGGGCGTTTCATTTGTCAGTGTCAAGATATTGTTCTTAATTATATTCATTTTGATTGCAAATCCCACCTCAACCCATGCGATAGCAAAAGCTGCGTATGATGTGGGCCTGCCACCATGGAAAAAAGAAAAAGGTGATCTGGAATGATCTGGATACTTGATATATCACTGCTGTTATTCCTGGTGATCTGTGCTGTCGCTGCGATTACAATAAAGGATTTGCTCTCAGCAGTGGTCATCCTTTCAGCATACAGCTTAATAATGGCGATTGTCTGGGTCGAGATGCAAGCAGTCGATGTGGCGTTCACTGAAGCTGCTGTGGGTGCTGGTGTCACCACTGTACTGTTTATCGCAGCACTTGCCAGAACCGATGGGAGGAGTGAAGATTGAAGATACTTGCATTATTTGCGGTGCTACTGGCAGGCGGAATGCTGCTCTATGCAGGACAAGACCTGCCAGCATTCGGTGATCAGAATTCGCCCGCTTATCAACACCCTATGACAACGCGTTTTATCGAAGAGTCTGAAAACGAAACGGGTGTATATAACATCGTAACCGCACTACTTGCCAATTATCGAGGCTACGATACACTCGGTGAGACAACTGTGATATTCACTGCGGGTATGGCGGTTATCCTGCTCCTGCGGAGGCGTGAACTATGAGCGGTATTCAGGAAAGTATAATTATTCGCACAGTTGTGCGGATAATGGTCCCATTCATTGCACTATTTGCGCTTTATGTCATCATACACGGCGCAAGCGGACCCGGTGGAGGTTTCCAGGGCGGCGTAATCTTTGGAGCAGCTATTATACTCTATGCAATGATCTACGGCATCGAAGATGGAAAAAAGATAATCTCCGATAAGGTCAACAGGATCCTTTCCAGCACAGGGCTGGTCCTGTATGCAGGAACAGGACTTTTGTGCATGGTCTTTGGAGGCAAGTTCCTCCAATACAATGCAGTTCCGCTTTTCCCAAACCCTGCCGAAACCGCAGCAATCCTTATGGATGTGGTGGAAGTCGGGATCGGCATTACCGTGCTTGCTGTTATGGTATCACTCTTCTTTGATATCTCTCCGCCTGAGACAGAAGATGATGAAATGTTCCCCGAGGAGGTAGAACAGTGACCGGAATCATGGATATTGTCTATGCCGAGTATAATTACTGGATATATGTGGCATTGATGATGATCGGGTTTTATGCGATGATTGCAAAAAAGAATCTCGTTAAAAAAGTTATTGGAGCAAATATATTCCAGACTGCGATTTTCCTATTCTATATATCGCTCTCGGATATCACGGGCGGTACTGCCCCGATCATTGTGCACGGAGATCATGCGGCTGAGGTAATCTATACCAACCCTGTTCCGCATGTGCTAATACTCACCGCCATCGTGGTCGCTGTCAGTACAACAGCAGTGGCACTCGCACTAATCATTAGGATTTACGATGAATACGGATCGCTTGATGAGGATGTAATCCTTGCAGCAAGACGGAATTTGCAGCCCGAGTTCTCTGAGTACGCAAGGCAGAAAGAGGTGGACACCTAATGACCGGATTTGAAATAATCATAAACAACCTTCCTGTGCTCACAGTCGTTATCCCGCTTATAGCAGGCTTTTTGACAACGATTACGGGATGGATCGACCGCCGGCTCTGCTGGTACTGGGTGATGCTCACGATGTTCGTGGTTGTTCTGATCACATCAAGCAACCTCCTGACCGTAATTAATAGCGGTACGATCTACTACCATCTCGGCGGCTGGATGCCACCATTTGGTATTGAATACGTGATCGATCTGCTCAATGGTTTCGTTTGCCTCATAATCGCATTCATCGGATTGATGGTTGCGATATACTCTAAGGAAAGTGTCAAAAAAGAGCTTCCAGGTAAGACAATCCCGTTCTATTCGATCTTCTTGTTACTGATAACAGGACTTATGGGTATGACGATTACAGGTGATATCTTCAACTTCTATGTGTTCCTGGAAATCTCATCCCTGACCGCCTATGCACTGATCGCCATGGGTGATCGTGGAGACGGGCTCGTTGCAAGTTTCAACTACCTGATTATGGGAACGGTTGCAGCATCATTTATACTGCTTGGGATCGGATACCTTTATGCAGTTACAGGCACCCTGAACATGGCGGATATGCAGAATATCCTGCCGGATATCTACGGAAGTAAGGTCGTGCTGGCTGCGCTTGCCTTCTTTATGGCAGGATTCAGTATCAAGATCGGTCTGTTCCCCTTGCATGCATGGCTACCTGATGCATATACTCACGCACCATCCACGGCAAGCGCCCTGATCGCAGGACTAATGACCAAGGTAGGGGCGTATGCAATGATCAGGTTCATGTTCAGTGTCTTTACACCTGCTTTCGTGATCGATATGACGCGAACGGCTGAGATCCTTACGTGGGCTGCTGCTCTTGCAATTATCATGGGTTCGGTATTTGCGATAGCACAGAGCGACATCAAGCGCATGCTTGCGTATTCGAGTATCAGTCAGATCGGGTACATTTTGCTCGGTGTCGGGCTTGTGAATGTAATTGGAATGCAGGGCGGACTCCTGCACATATTAAACCATGCGTTTATGAAATGTGCACTCTTCCTGGTCGCTGGTGCCATCTTTTACAGGACAGGTATCAGGAATATTTATCAATTCCAGGGACTTGGGAAGAAGATGCCTGTGACCACGCTTGTGTTCCTGATAGCAGCTCTTTCGATGATAGGTGTTCCGGGAACGGTTGGTTTTACAAGCAAGTGGTATCTTGCACTTGGATCGATCGAAGCCGGTCAGTGGATATTTGTGCTGGTAATACTGGCCAGCAGTTTGCTCAATGTCGCGTATTTCTGGCGGATATTTGACAATATCTGGTTCGGAAATCCGCATGAGAAAGAGCATATCAAAAGAGACGAGGCACCGCTCACCATGCTTGTACCGATGGTGATACTGGCTTTTCTGTGCATATTCTTCGGGTTCTTTGCATATTACCCACTGCACTACATACTTGAACCGCTGTCGAATACATTGCTCGGGATTATGCCCTGAGGTGATTAAAAATGGTTACTGAAACAATAGAATTAATAACCCCGGTACTTGCTGTGCTGGTTTCGCTGGTTGCATCGGTGCTGATCCTTGCATCTGATAAGTACCCGAACATCAGGGAAGGCTGGACATTTCTTGCCGCTTTCACCAAATTCGGGCTTGTGATGTCGATGCTGCCGCTGATACTTGACGGCAAGATCATTACATATACGATAGTGGAGATGCTGCCCAATCTACCAATCGCGTTTAAGGTTGATGCGTTCGGAATGCTCTTTGCGATCGTAGCATCGTTTTTGTGGATAATCGTGTCATCATATTCCGTAGGGTACATGCGCTCGCTCAAGGAGCATGCGCAGACACGGTATTACTTCTGCTTTGCGATCGCACTCTCATCAGCGCTCGGGATAGCATTCTCTGCGAATCTTATCACGTTGTTCCTGTTCTATGAACTGCTTACGATCTCAACTTACCCACTTGTGGCACATATCGAGACCCCTGCAGCAATCAGTGCAGGCAGGAAGTACCTGACGTACCTGATGATCGCAGGCGTGTCCCTGTTATTTGGTACCCTGGTGGTCTACCACTACACAGGTACAACTGAGTTCGCATTCGGCGGTATTGCAGGACTTGAACTGCTGCCAAAAACAATGCTTACGATCTTGTTTGTAGTATTTATGATCGGATGTGCCAAGGCAGCGTTTATGCCCCTGCATGCGTGGCTGCCTGCAGCAATGATCGCACCGACTCCTGTCAGTGCGCTCCTGCATGCGGTGGCTGTGGTGAAAGCGGGTGTTTTCACGGCTGTCAGGATTATCCTATATGTATTCGGGGTTGACCTGATGCAGGCGAGCAACCTGTGGCTTTACATGGCGTATTTTGTCTCGATTACAATCATTCTTGCTTCAGTCTATGCAATGAGGCAGAACAACCTGAAGAAAAGACTTGCGTACTCGACTGTGAGCCAGTTATCCTATGTGGTGCTCGGCGCATTGCTGATCACCCCACACGGGATTACTGGCGGAATGTTGCACATCCCGTACCACGCTTTCATGAAGATTACGCTCTTTATGTGTGCGGGTGCATTGATTGTGACAGCAAATAAGGAGAACATCAGCGAGATGAACGGGATCGCCCGCCAGATGCCCATCACGATGCTTGCCTTTACAGTGGGCGCGCTCGGTATGATCGGTATGCCTCCTGTCGGCGGATATATTACGAAATGGTTCCTGCTGCTTGGTGCGGCTGAACTGGACAATATGATCCTAATAGCAGTGTTGCTGGTAAGTGCTGTGCTAAATGCGGCATACTTCTTCCCGGTCATTTATGTTGCGTTCTTCAAAAAACCGGATCATGAACTGGAATACAAGGAGGCGCCGCTTACTATGCTGGTGCCGATTGTGATAACTGCCCTTATCTCGATCTTAATCGGGGTATGGCCGGATGCGCCTGGGATGTTCCTTGATATCGTAAATATAGCGGTTGCGAATGTTACCGGAGGTGTGTAAGATGTGGTTTTTAGAAAAATGGCTGGAAAATCCGAAAATTGTTAAAAAACTGAATTATGTGCTCTATGCAGCTCTTGTCATAGTCTGCATACTCGGAGTTGCTGTTCACTTCGCAGAACCCGCGGAACATGAAGCAGCAGTGGAGCATGATGAAGTAGCAGAGGAGCATGAAGAAGTAGCAGCAGAACATGAAGTAGTAGTGGAGCATGAAGTACCTGCCGGGCACGAAGAACACGCTCCGTTCGCATTCGAGCAGATACCGGTCTTCAGTGCGATCTTTGGATTTGTGATCTGTGCACTGCTCGGACTTGGTGCAAAGGCATATGGACATAATGTGGTCATGAAGGAGGAGGATTACTATGACAGGTGAGATCACTGCTGTGTCCCCGGCTGCGATATTCATCGTCGGATCGCTCCTGATCCCGCTCTTTAAGGGAAAGGTACGGCAGGCATATCTTTTGTTGATACCAATCGCTGCCATGATTAACGTGTATTTTATGCAGCAAGGTACATACTGGCTGTACCCTTTCATGGAGTATGATCTGATCTTTGGCAGGGTTGACCTGCTGAGCAAGTGCTTTGGATACGTATTTACGATTGCAGCGCTTGCCATGACATTCTATGCGTTGCATGTGAAGGAAGCGGGACAGCACGTTGCTGCATTCCTGTATGTCGGTAGTGCACTTGGTGTTATTTTTGCAGGTGATCTCTTTACAGTATTCATATTCTGGGAGGTCATGGCATGGGCATCGGTTTTCTTGATCTGGTACCAACGCAAACAGGCATCGATCGATGCGGGTTTTAGGTATCTGATGGTACATGTTGTCGGCGGTGTCCTGCTGCTTGGCGGCATCATTCTGTATATGCAGGAGAGCGGAGGTTCGATCGCATTCGATGCGTTTAATTATGCATCACCCGGCACGATACTGATCCTTCTGGGTTTTATTATCAATGCCGCTGTGCCGCCGTTGCACGCGTGGCTGCCTGATGCGTACCCTGAGGCTACCATCACAGGTGCGGTCTTTATGACTGCGTTTACGACCAAGACTGCGGTATACGTGCTTGCCCGTGGATTTGCGGGCTTTACCATTGATGGCCTTGCGGTCCTGATGTGGCTCGGTGCTATCATGGCTCTGTACGGCGTTATATATGCAATACTTGAAAACAATATCAGGCGGCTTCTTGCCTACCATATTGTGAGTCAGGTCGGATATATGGTCTGCGGTGTCGGTATCGCAGCAAGCGCAACGGGTGCAATAAGCTTGACCGCGATCGATGGTACGGTGGCACATGCATTCTGTCACATCCTCTACAAGGGACTGCTGTTTATGAGCGCGGGTGCGATTATCTATATGACGGGCAAAAGCAAGCTCACTGAACTTGGCGGACTCTATAAGGTGATGCCGCTGACAATGATCTTCTACATGATCGCAGCGTTCTCAATTTCGGGTGCACCGTTTTTTAACGGATTTATCAGTAAATCGATAATAATACACGCTGCGGAGATGAATGGCAATGCGATTATCTTCCTGATGCTGGAAGGTGCTGCGGTCGGTACGTTCCTCTCTGTCGGACTTAAGCTGCCGTACTTTGCGTTCTTTGGCAAGGATGCGGGTATTAAAGCAAAGGATCCGCCTCTCAATATGCTGGTCGGTATGGGGATTGCTGCATTCCTGTGCATACTGCTGGGTGTGTACCCGTCCCTGCTGTACAATATATTGCCATATCCGGAGGCGATTGCTGATTATGCACCCTATGCAGCCGGGCATTTAGTCGGGACGCTTCAACTGCTGCTGTTCACGTATGCCGGTTTCCTGCTCCTGAAGAAGAAACTGCATCCTGAGAACTCGATCAGCCTTGATACTGACTGGTTCTACCGCAAGGGCAGCATCCTGTTCATGTGGTTTGTGGACAAACCGCTTACAAGAGGTACCCAGTGGACGATCGATGTAACACTTGTTGTGAAGGATTTCGCGGTGTGGTTCAGCAGGAATCCGGTTGAGGCATTAGGTATTATTGCCGATACCGTTTGCCTGAAGATCCTGCACATCTCACAGGGTACGTCTACCGGGGAGCAAACTGCAAAAGCGGTGCTCAATGAGCGTCTGGAGCAATATCCGGGAGAGCCTGTGCGCAGAGACCCGATCGGGGTTTCCGTGCTGCTTAGTACGCTCTTTTTGTTTGCGTATCTGGTGATCTACGTGCTTCCAAACCTTTCAGTCCTTGCTGTTGTCGGGCTTGGTGTGGTTGCTGTATTCGCAGGCGTAGGTCTGAGGATTAGGGAGCTGATACAGACTGCCTGAGGTGTTCGGGCGCAAATAGACACGCTTCTGGCTCTGTAACTATAAGATCGGAGTTAAGCGGCGTGTTACCATTCCTCCTATGTATGTGAGGATAATCTATGAGGGTGATCATCTTCGTGTGCACTAATTTAGTAGTATTCTGCGATTACAGATGGTGCAGGCGCAGCTGAATGTTCCTGTGCTGGCAGAAGATGCGTTAATGGATCTTATGTTAAAAGACTGGTATTTGCATAGGTGTGGTAAGAGAACTGTGTAAATGAGAGTGTCTGATCTAAAACTGAAACTGAAGCTAAAACCAATACAACCGCCGTAAGCGGCGGATTCCAGATATTATTAAAAAAAGTTGATCGGTCAAATTAACCGGAACTTCACAACATATATATAACTGTCAGGGATAAATCAAAACATTACTAATAACATTGGCATGTGAAAACGCCAGACTGCATTGTGCCACATTTGGTTCATAAGTTTTTATGCCTCGAAATGTGGACTTTTCTGACAGTTTCTATACAAAAAATACAACACGGAAATATTGGGTAATGTTCAGATTAATTCTGTGTGCATATTTTAACAAATTCGATTTGCCGCGGAAATGTCTATATCGTTCACGTCATTGGTGTGGCAATATGCCGCCTGCAGCGCTGTGACATTGGTTTTAGTTTTAGATAGAACAATCTTATTTACTTAAGATGTCCAGTCAATCCTATCTATAATATTTTGAATGAAAAAAATGGTGCAGGAAACATTACTGACCCACACGATGTTAAAAAAAGCAAAAAAAATTAAAATCATCTAAATGCAAATCATTTCCTTCCTCCCCTTCTACCCCCTCTCCTACTTCCTCTGCGATTTGCTACCAATTGCACACGGTTCATATATCCGGGTTCATCATTGCCTGAGCAATATCCTGCACCTCTTCCTGTACCAGAACCCATTCCTCGGGGTCCTGTTCTGTCACCACTTGGCATAGTTTAATCATCTCCTGTTTAAGTATTTTACGTCCGTACCATCATTGTCCCACATTCCGGACATTTGGTCTCAGCACACGGCGTGCCCGGTTGATGAGTTTGTTCATAATTGCAGTTCGGACATTTGCATTTTCCCTCAGGTCCGCCGAATCCACCGCCACGACCTCCGCCGCTACGCTGTCCTCTTCCACGGCCTTGCGTATTACCACTACCCTGTCCTACGGGTCCTGTTCCATTTCTACCTGGCATTGTATAGTTTCCTCCTTGTATATTGATTTCTTTTCCATTTACCAGAGCATCAGTAATATTTCCCAATGCTCTTCGCAACGTCCTTTGAAATGTTGATTGGTGGATATGCATTTTAAGAGCTGCATTACTTTGATTCAACTTTTCAAGATAACATAACCTCAGTGCTTCGAGTTCGTCAATAGTTACATTGACTTTCTCAGTAATATCTGTTGAAACTTCTGAAGGTTTGTAGTTTCTTGTATTGTGTTCAAAATCCACCATTCGTCTTTTTCTTGGTCGTACCATATTATGCATCATTATGCATAATAGTATATAAAGGTGACCAGTCTATACATGAGAG
>DQIO01000246.1 GCA_020793555.1 Methanosarcinaceae archaeon
ATGACATTAAAAATGAAAATTCAGAAGGATTAAATGTTAATCTGACAAAGTCAAGTTAAGTGGTATAGATTAAACATGCATAAAACACATTTCAATACAACCTATCATAAATATCATAAATTCCGCCTGAGTAGGTTTACTTAATATCAATTCTTTTATCTATTATTAATGTCAATATATTTGTTGCAATTGTGCGATAAAAATTAACGAAGGAGAAGTAAATGGAACGTATTCCAACCGGTATCGAAGAACTTGACGAAATGATAAGTGGTGGTTATCCAAAAGGAAAATTACTACTGATAACAGGCACACCTGGCGCTGGAAAATCCATATTTGGACTTCATCTGCTACACAAAAGTTGCAAAAGTGGGAAAAAATGTGTACTAATTGCAACAGAAGAGACTCCACAAGACATTCTTATGCAAGCTAAAATCTTGGGACTTGATCTTAATACTTGTATTGATAACGGAAATCTTATTATTGAACGTGTTTTCGAATCAAGAACTGAAAGTGTGGAACAGGCATCTCAATTTGGAAGCGGACTTGAAGTTATGGAAATAGATATATTAGAACGTGTGAAAATGGTGCCAAATGATACTGATGTAGTTATCATTGACAACCTCGGGGTATATGCACTTGACCACAATACCAAAGATTTCAGAAATCTCATCGACACCATCAACCACATACTCACCAATATGGGAATAACCACCCTAATAATAATGGATGAAACCGCAAATGCGCTCACACACAATGTTGCAGAATATTCCGCTTATGGTTCTATGAAAATTCTGATAAAAGAAAATCCATACACAAGCTTAAGAGAGCGATATCTGGATATAATAAAAATGCGCAGTACACATATTTCATTGGAACTGGCATTGTTCGATATATCATCAAAAGGAATCAGATTTCGCATATTAAAATCAAGTGGATTATAGGTAATTTCATGTCAAATTCATTCAATAATTGTAACCTTACTAAATTGGATGATTGTAATCCCGTACAAAATACAATGTTGTCAAATCATTCACCCATGCAACAGCGCACTTACCTAATCATAATGGGGATTATACTAATACTGTTATCTTTAATTTACCCCCTGCTTGCACAATCATCTCATCAGGGAAATCAAGATATTCATTCCACTATGGAGATCATTGGCTCACTATTTGCTCTTGTCACAGGACTATCCCTTTTAATTCACTTTTACACCCTCAGCAATCGTTTATTTTTATTTACAGGTCTGGCATTCTTCATTAACGGTCAAGAAGATTTGATACAAGGTATATCGTCATCAACCTTTATGGAAAATTTTATTGGATTACCGGCAACATCACTAACGAGTTTGATTCCTGGAACTGATGTCGCAGGACGACTGGTTATGGGAATAATCCTTCTATCCGCGCCATTTATTATGAAATATATGGGAAAAAGCCAAGATCCGAAAAGTGAAACCATATGGGGTTCAGCAATTGTTTTTTCCATTGGAATTATAGCAACTATACTGGCATTCCAGCTTACCATGCCAACTTTAACTTATCCGAACAACTTCGTTACAAAACCGTTTGATTTTCTTTCTGCTATTATATTTATAGAAGCATTTTTAATTTACCTCAAATTATATCTTGAAAATCATGACATAATGGCATGGTGGATAACGCTGTCGATAGGAGTACAGGCAATCGGACAGTTGTTAATGTCGTTTTCCACATCACTCTATGATCCTTTTTTTGATATTGCACATGTTTACAAGATATTCGGATACATAATCCCACTGATAGGATTTACCGTTTACCAAATAGCTATAATCATAGAACGTGATAAAGCAGTGGAATATCTGGAACATGCCAGGATTATTGCCGATTCTGCCAATCAAAGTAAAGATAAATTTTTGGCAAATATGACTCATGAATTAAAAACTCCGCTTAATTCCATCATTGGATTTTCAGAACTGCTCCATGATGACAAGGCAGGTACACTGAATCAAAAACAATCCAGATATATAAGTAATGTACTTACAAGCAGCAAACACTTACTGGAAATTGTCAATGATATACTCGACATCTCGAAAATCGAATCCGGTACCGTAGAACTCCAGTACGAAAAAATACCGATTTATGCAATATTCAATGACATAAGTACAACAATGTCACCTCTTGCATCAAAAAAGACCATCACAATTGAATCCAATATAGAACCGGATCTCACAACAATAATGGCAGATCAGAATAAAATCAAACAGATACTTTACAACCTTGTGAACAATGCCATAAAATTCACACCGGAAGACGGACATGTCACAATCAATGTATTCCGCAGGGAAGATATGTTACAAGTAGAGGTTGAAGACAGCGGGATCGGCATTCCAAAAGTTGACATCGATAAGATATTCCATCCCTTTGTTCAACTTGATGGTTCTACTGCAAGAGAATATGAAGGAACCGGATTGGGTCTTTCTATCGTTAAACGGTTTGTGGAATTGCATAATGGTAAAATATGGGTTGAAAGTGAATTGGGCAAAGGAAGTACATTTACATTCACATTACCATTTAATAAAGATGAATAATATATATATGTCATTAAATTAATAATATAAATGTGTAAAGGGGTGCCATTTGTGTCGGATGATAATAAACCAAAAATACTGATCGTTGACGATGAGCCAATGAATATTGAATTAATGGAAGAATACCTGACAGATGATTATGAGACATTAACTGCATCCAATGGTAAAGAAGCCATAGAACTAGTACAAAATCACGACCCTGATCTTATACTACTTGATATTATGATGCCGGGCATGGATGGATACGAAGTCTGCACAATTCTTAAATCGCAATCTAAAACCCAATTCACACCCATTGTTATGGTTACTGCACTGTCTGATATAAAAGAACGCATAAAAGGAATTGAAGCAGGAGCTGATGATTTTCTTACAATACCTGTGAACCGGTTGGAAATGACAACACGGGTTAGGTCGCTGTTGCGTGTAAAGCAACTTCACGATATTGTAATAGAAGAAAAGAACCAACTTGAAATGCAAAACCGTGTTCGCAGTGTACTTGCTGCAATAATCCCTATGATTATACAACCCCTCTCTGTTAATGATAAAAATATTGTCATACAACAGATGACAAATATGGTTGAAAAAACTATTCTTGCATATCTTTTGGATCAGGAGGAAGGCCATCCCGGGTGCGTTGGAAATGTATGTATTGATGTGCTGAACCAACTTGGCGGCGATTTTAACGTTGAACAAATAACCGAATATAAATTCAATGTCAAAGGAATCAAATGTCCATGGGGTGCTAAAGAAGCCCGCAGAAATCCAATCCTGTGCAATCTTACAAGGGGGATTATTTCAAAGATGGCTTCGAGAAAAGAAGGCAACTGGAATGTCAAGGTACTAAAAACCATGGGTAATGGAGATGAATTCTGCCTTTTTGATATTAGTCAGCAAACATAATTTCATAACATGAAATATAAACTTAAACTATTTAGAATATTTAGGTAAATTCTTGGTGGTTTTTAAAATGGTAACTAAATTTTGGAAAAAAAAGGAGATCGCTGTCCCTCCATACGACCCTTTAATTAATGAACCACTTGTCGAATTTGAAATACCACAAAACTACACTGAAATTGAACGATATTGGGTCGATGAGCCGTATATTTTTATCAGTATTATTGAAAATCAAAAACGTCAATATTATCATATTGTTGAACCATCCCTTACAGAATTTGGAAAAGAAATACTTGAAAGGGTCTATGAAGATCTTCAAGATATTCTGACACTGGAAGAAACCATATCGGAATTTGACAGAGGGGAGATACTTAAAGAAAAGGCAATGTTTCTTTTAGATCGTTATCATGTGTCACTTGATGTTGCTGACATACATAAGATACTATATTACCTACGACGAAATTTCATTGGATATGGAAAGATAGATCCGCTTATCCGTGACCCCCACATCGAAGATATATCATGTGATGGAATAAATATCCCTGTTTTCCTCTACCATGTGAAATATCGTAATATTAAAACAAACATTTCCTTCAAGGAAACTGAATTAAATTCATTTGTCATAATACTCTGCCAGAGAAGTGGCAAACATATCTCTATCGGTGAACCGATGATGGATGCCACCATGCCTGATGGGTCAAGACTACAGGCAACACTTGGCAAGGAAGTGACTACTCGTGGCAGTTCCTTTACAATACGAAAATTCAGTGGCGATCCAATCACACCGATCGATCTTATCAATTTTAATACATGCAGTACTGAAATGCTCGCATACTTTTGGCTTAGTATAGAAAACGGAAAAAGCATTCTTTATGCAGGAGGAACAGCTTCGGGAAAAACCTCAATGCTAAATGCAGCATCCCTTTTCATACCCCATCTTGCAAAAGTGATATCCATTGAAGATACACGTGAACTGACACTACATCATGATAATTGGATTGCAGGCCTGACAAGAGAATCATTCACAATAGGCGGAACCGGGGATATTTCGATGTATGACCTGCTGCGATCGGCTTTGCGACAGCGTCCTGAATACATACTTGTCGGAGAAGTGCGTGGCGAGGAAGCATTGACACTATTCCAGGCAATGTCAACCGGCCATACAACTTATTCAACAATGCATGCCGGTGATGTACAGACTGTTGTGAACCGGCTTGAGAACGAACCTATCAATGTACCGCATGTAATGATGCAGTCAATTGATATTCTTTGTATCCAGATGCAGACATACGTTGGCGATAAACGAGTCCGAAGAAACAAAACTGTTGTTGAAGTAACAGGACTCGATCCAAAATCCCAAAACATACGTATCAACGAACTTTATAGTTGGGACCCAATCACAGATTCGTTCAAACGTTCGGGGGATTCGTATGTGATTAACAAGATCATGCAGGCAAGAGGTTGGGACAAAAATAAAGTAGCTGATGAACTCAACAAACGTCAAATGATCCTTGAATATATGCTTAAGAATAACATGAGGGATTACGTCAATGTATCACTTGTTGTACAGGCATACGCTACAAATCCCAATATGGTTCTTGATGCAATTGAAAATGAAACATTGCATGAAATAATCTCACAAAACATTTGAAATTGGTATACCTATGTATTTCATAGATGCTCTATCATACAGGATATTCAGTAAATTTATCCGCAGTCGTGAAGATAGGTATTACCAACTACAAACAAAAATTCGACAGGCACATATTCTTGTGCCGGTTGACCAATATGTATCAAATGCTTATTTGTATTCACTGTTCTTTGGATTTGTTGTTGGCTTTTTGGGACTGTGGATATCAATAAGAAAGATCCAAAATGGTGATTTTTCTGCAATAGATCAAATAGCAGATGTGCTGCCAAAATGGATGCAGCCTCAAACAGATATTTTGCTTACAATTGTCACCGTACTGTTCCTTATTTTAGTTACACAAAAGATCGTATATTATATTTACACATCAATTCCAACAGTTAAAGCAAGCATTCGTCAGTCCTCAATTGACCGATCAATTCCACATGCCATTACCTACCTGTATGCATTAAGCCGTGGTGGCATGAACATGCTTGAGATTTTCAGGTCTCTTAGCATGCATGTTCACATCTATGGTATGGCTGCAGAGGAATTCAGCTATATCGTAAGAGATATGGAATACTTGAATTGTGACCTGTTAACTGCTCTAAAAAACGCAAGCAATCGTACCCCGTCTGATAAATTCAAGGACTTTATTGATGGATTGATATCCATCACTTCAACCGGTGGTGATACAACAGCATTCCTAAAAAGTAAATCTGACCAATATCAGTCTGTTGCAGTAAGGGAGCAAAAAACATTTTTAGATACACTCGGGGTTTTAGCAGAAGTTTACATATCGGTTTTTGTTGTGGGTCCGCTTTTCCTCATAACAATTCTTGTAGTGCTTGGATTGATCGGATCCGGTGCAATCGATGTTGTATATGTGGTGATATACGGAATTATCCCAATTAGCACAATAATATATCTTCTGATTCTTCAGGTTATCTCCGGTGCACACATAAAAAGTCCAAAATTGTATATCACCAAAAAGAGACTCAATGTTTTCGAAGATGTACCTACAAAGCAACTTTCAGATGATGAATCAGAATCTGAATCTAAACTCTTCAAACGATTGGAATATTACGGAATTATTACACGATTCGTAGATATTATAAGCCACCCACTTCGAACAATGCGGGACAATGCGAAATATAGTCTTGTTGTCAGTATTCCTCTTGGCATTTCATATTTTGTGTATATCGCATCAATTCAGGGAATTGTTATTGGCAACATTTTTCCGGTTCATTTCGATATTGGAATTATATCCGCTATAGACGACCATATCATCATTTCTGTTTTTATCATGTTAATACCGTTCATCATTTTCTATGAAATGAATGTCCGAAGGATCAGGCAAATTGAAGATATGCTTCCCGAATTTTTAAAACGGCTGGCAAGCATAAACGAAGCCGGCATCCTGCTGGTTGATGCAATTGAAATGACTGCACAATCAAAGATAGGAATCTTGCGTTATCAGATCCAGCGTGTTTCAAAGGATATTTCATGGGGTTCTTCTACAGCAGCAGCATTGACCAAACTTGAGTTGCGCATACGTACTGACATTACAACTCGCATCATAACTCTCATAGTAAAAGCAAGTGAATCAACAAGCGATGTGAGGAGTGTTCTCAACATTGCAGCGTCTGATGCTGATGTTGAAAAACAACTCAAAAATGCTCGTTCGACTGAGATGTTCGTCTATATTTTTATTGTCTACGTGGCGTTTTTTGTATTCCTGTTCATCGTTTATGTGCTATCTGCGTTTTTCCTGCCATCAATTCCATCGTCTGCAGGAGATGCTGTTGCAGGGATGCCGATGATTGCCAGTTTTGACATTGAGGAATATACGTTGCTGATGTTCCATGCTGCCTTGATACAGGGCTTTTGCTCAGGATTAGTTGCAGGACAAATGGGAAGTGGAAGTGTACTTGCCGGGCTTAAACATTCAGTTATTATGGTGATCTTTTCATACGCGACTTTTACAATACTTATCTGAAACTGTGTAGAAGGAATAACAAGATGGTAAAAAGTACTAAACATCTTACACAAAACTGCGATGCAGTCTCCGAAGTCATCGGGGAACTGTTAATGACAGCCATTGCTGTCCTTGCGTTTGGTGTAATAGCCGTGTTCATGCTTTCGTATCAAGGCCCCACAAGTGCACCACATGTGGATATTGATGGGTGGGTCGATGTTGATACTGATTCCATCTACTTCAGACACAGCGGAGGAGAGACTATTGATACTGAAAGTCTGCGGATCATCCTAAATCTTAATGGAAATCGCAGGGAACTTTCGCCGGATGATGTTTATTCGATTCTTGGAAGCAACACATGGAATTTAGGAGATTGTATTATCATCAATACTTCTTTGTGGTTTAATACATCGATCAACGAGACTGATAATGTTGGTTCAACTATAGTTAATGGCGTAAAAAATGTGGTTATCGAAAGCGGAACGCTTCTTGGAGAAGAAATGGATGTTACGACATTGCCAAGTGAATCTGATACCACCGCCCCTATTATTAACAATGTGACAAATGAAACACCGGATGCAACGTCTGTTACAATTACATGGAATACAAGTGAATCGAGTGACAGTGTTGTGAAATACGGAACAATATCAGGGACATATACATTGACACAAAGCAGTGCAAGTGATGTGACATCACACAGTATTCCACTTGCAGGACTTATAGCAAATACAAAATACTATTTTGTTGTGAACAGCACCGACCCGAGCGGCAATTCAGCACAGAGTATCGAGCACAATTTCACAACTGCTTCTGCGGTAGATATCACTGCTCCTGTAATTAGTAATATTGAAAATGGAACTCCAGATACAATGTCTATTACAATTACATGGGATACTGATGAACTGAGTGACAGTATAGTGAAATATTCGAACACATCCGGGTCATATGACTTTACACCAAGTAATGTAAGCAATGTGATATCACACAGTATTAATCTTACAGGACTCACATCTGGCACTCAATATTATTATGTTGTGAACAGCACTGATCCAAGTGATAATTCAGCACAAAGCTCTGAATACAATTTCACAACTGCTTCTGTAGTTGGACCTTCATACACGATTTTTCCTCCTACGTCTGCATCAGATACATCCGGTGGAACTGCAACTGTTGGACAAGTTGAAACCGATGGGGATGGTTTGTACACCACATACAATATACCAAAACAATCTGTTTATGATGAGGGTGTGTATCAGGAATTTGTATTCGCCCCTGCACTAACTTCCGACCCAACAACAGTATTGATAAGGATCGATCATACTGCAACTCAGACGCCCACTAATGCTAAAATTAAAGTGTGGGAAGAAAGCACATCCATGTGGCATGATGAAGCAATAACATCAACCACTATTTGGAAACTGGATGAAGTGGATGTATCAGCGTATATTGATACGCAAGCTGATGTAAATAATCTCAAAGTTCGATATTTGTCCCACGTTAATGGTAATAGCAAAATTGCGAATATAGAATACATTGCTGCTTATGTGGAGTGATTAACATGAAACCTACCAAATCTAATGATAAGTTTCTTGGGAATGATTCCGCACTCGCAACTGTAGTTGGTGCTGTTTTGGTCTTGGGACTTCTTGTGACCCTGACAACAACAATTCAAGTCAGTTATGTACCTGCATGGAAAGCGGATGCAGAATATTCGCACATGAGTGATGTGTGGAGAGATATGACAAATCTCAAGTCGAACATCGATATACTGTCCACAGGTCTGCTCATGAATTTAAATTCCATGATCAGTGCGCCAATAGAAATGGGCGGCGGTGATATACCTATTATTGCACCAGGCAAGTCAAGTGGCACACTGTCAGTCAATTCCAAGAATTGTAGCATGGTTATTGTGGCGAATGATACATCAGGTACTGCATACAACAGCGGTTCTGATCTTCTTAGACTTGGTTCGATCAGTTACAGTTCCAACAATAATTATTACATTGACCAGATGTTCGAATACGAGAACGGTGCACTGCTTGTCGTACAAGATGAGCGGGCGCTGATCAAACTATCGCCTGCAATTACAGTTAGTAAACTGGATGCAACAAATATCAGCATGATAGTGAGTGCGATACAACTTATCGGGGATAAAAGTACAAAGAGCAGCAATACTATTGAAGAGGTTTACTTAAAGTCAAATACCTCGTCTGTCCTTTTTCCAAGCAGTGCTCTTGTTTCCGATGTCAACGTGATGATGTCAACCAATTATCCTACGGCATGGGCACAATATTTCAACGCGACTGCAAAACGTGCCGACCTTGTGTATGGCACAGATTACTCCACAAACGTGGATGGTATGAATGTGACTTTTATGCTGACGGGCGGTGCGGGTGAGGATATACAGCTGTATGTCCAGAAGGTTACTATCGATGCTTGGATTGATGTGATATAAACTATTGAAAATATAATACCACTACAACGATGCATTTT
>DQIO01000326.1 GCA_020793555.1 Methanosarcinaceae archaeon
TCGATTGATGTTGATTATGGTTATTTTTTGGCTTTGTTTTTGTCAAAGATGAGTTATAATTATTAAGATTATTTATTGAGTATAAGATTATAGTTTTGTAAATTTATTACTATAATATAGTGTAACCACTGTTATCAGATCAAGCAAGTACATAATTTTACAAAATATATAACAAAAAAAGAAAAGAAAAACTGGTTTGATTAAACCAGTTTGCTGATCGGATGGTTCTCCTCATCCGCAATAGCGATACCAAGCTCCTTAGCTGTCTCAGCCAGGATAATATCAACCATTGCTGTTGCAGGGAACACAGTTGTTGCGTTCTCGATAGGACCAAAGAGCTGGAAATTTGAGCCCATGATCTGCGCTACAAGATTTGTACCTATATCAGCAGGCATGTAAGCGTCTTTGTGTTCTTTCTTGAACTTCTTCATCCAGTCCCATGCAGATGCCATGTTGTGGTATCCTGCCCCGACCGGAAGACCGAGATGGCCTTTTACAGTTGTAACAGCCCGGATCGTTGCGCCGGCACCTGCACCAAGTGGGGTTGCGGCAACATCAATAAGAGGCTTTGTGATACCGCACTCTTTTGCGATCTCAAGCATTCCCTTATCCTGACCTGTACCTCCAACTTCAAGGATCTCAAGCTTTCCTTTCACACTCGGATCGGTTGCATTAAATGCCAAGACAATTGCAGCATCCATACCACTCCGCGTAATAGCCTCTATCTCGTCCTCATGGACACTTGAGTTAATGGAGTTGTGGATTGCACGTTTGGCAACACCAATCTCTGTTACATAGTCTGCTGCTGCTGAACGAACATCACCTGCGGATGAATCGATCAAAAACGGAGTTTTGTCATCAACTTCAACAAACCAATCAATAAATTTCTTGATCGCTTCTGGTGTTTCACCAACAATCTGGTTGATGTATGGGTTACCTGTAATATCTCCCATCTCTTGCATATCATTCCACAAGGAATCTGCTGCGCCCTTGTCGAATTCTCCTGTATCCTCATTAGTCACAATTTTGTGCCTGTTGTAGAACATTGTACCGATCAAAACTGTAGGATACTCGCCTGGCTGTCCGCCAATCTTGACTCCTCCAACTTCGAATACTTCCTGTTTCTTGTCAAATTTAAACATTTTAACACCTCTTAGAAGGGAATTGATGATATTGAGATGTATAGCAAGAACATCAATATCCCAACAACTGCTCCATATAAGATTCCTATATCTCTACCAACTTTTTTACCAATCCGCTGTGCGATCTCACTGTTTACGAACTCAATCTTTTCATCGATCAGATTGAGTTTTTTGATTACGTCATTGAAATCGTTTTGGTCTACAACTACACTTGGTATTACATTACTCTCATCGCTCATTTAGATCACCTGCCAAATAATCGATGGGATCACAATTACCATAAGCAGTGCAAAAATGAAGCCGGCTATAAATCCGGATACTCCAGTTGTTGCTACACCTGAATCAAGCTTTTGGTTTCGTGCAATCAATTGTGCCCTGTACCTGATGCTTTCAACAGCGGAGTCAATCGGTCCCATCTGGGGACTGACGACCATCGGGACGCCCTGTCCAATTTCTTGTTCTTCTGCCATATCAATTACCTCCCGAATAGCAACATTCCAAGCATTGACAATGTGATCACAAGACCGATCATTGCACCTTCTATCTTACCGGCATGTACTCCGGAATGGAATTTGTTCATATTACCGGCATTGATCATGTCGATCTCAATATTTCGGATCCTGGAGCGAATAGTTGCGATCTCAGCTGCCATTGGCTTGAGTCCGCCTGTTTCTTCTTCGTCTTCCTCTCCTCCTTTGACCACCATAATTATTGGATCAGCATCGAAAGCACCTGGGTCCTTTGCAGCACATTCCTTAATCTTGGCAGTGATCTCTCCCATATCTTCAGTACCGATCAGTTCAACACATTCGACCTGTTGCTGGAACCTTTCCATCGCTTCTTCATTGATGTTCTCAATATATGGGATCGCACCTGTTGCTCCGACAATCCGGTTATCTTCCACACCATTGGCATGCATACTTGACATTGCCTGTCCGGTGATGTGTCCTTTGACCTCTGAACCTGTTATCAAAAGGAATCTCAGGTTCGGGTTTGATATGATGTGGGCGACGACCTTCTCTATACCAAGGTTCTCTGTTTTACATGGTCCGGTAATTGCCGCACCTGCATCTAACTGGGGACCTCCCGGAAGGTGTGAACCGAGTGTTATTACTGCAACACAGTTCTCGACATTTCCAACATCATACTCACCTTTAATAGTTGGCCATCCGGATACTGCTTCTCTTTTATCTGCCATTTTACATCCCCCCGCTCATCAGAGTGACTACATATAGAGCAACTGTCAACAGTCCTGAAAATACCAGACCTATAACAATACCATAGAATGCATTGCCATAGAAACCTGCTTTACGTGAAGTGTCTTCACGTCCAGGGAATGAAGCAAGCAATGGTTCACTTGGTGAAAGTGAATTCACAAGGTCGTCTGCGATCTTATCAAGTTCATCGACCTGTGCCATCACAGGATCCATTGAATATGATATGATATCGTCACGTTCCTGTGCAAGCAATGATGTCATTGGATCAAGTACCAGATGTACTTCCGGTGCTACACGTATCATACTCATTGCAACTCCTCCTCTGTAGGCAGCAGTCCTGTTCCAAGTACCTTATACGCATCTCTCTTTGTCAGTTCATAGAACTTGGCAAAGGATATGTACCAGATGAACGCTCCGATCATAATCGTTGGAATTGCTGCTGTAGTGCTTACAACCATTGACACAATACCTGCAATTATCATGGCAATTCCACCTTTTTCGAATGCCACTGCAAGTGTACGGTCCTGTTCTTCATCAGGTCCGAGACATGCGTTGAATGGATGCAGGATTCCCATACCTCCAGCGATGAATATCACTGCGATATATCCCGGTGCAACTACTAATGCGAGTACTTCATCAAACATGAATGTTCCTGCCATTGTAGTACTAAGTCCAACAATTGCCAGTGCACCAGCACCACCAATTTCTACCATGGACTTTTCCATGATCGGGATGTTCATTCCAAGTACCTTGTTTGCAAGAAGCCCAATTACCAATCCGATAATTGATGCAGCTATTAATGCTACTATAGGTCCTGCGATACCTCCGACTGCAAGGCCGAACAACGATGCTATGACACCCATACCAAGTGCAATCATACCAATGGACGGTACACCTGTACCAAGACCATAACTACAAACACGTCTTACTGCATCTGCACCCCATACTATGGCGCAAATCGCACCAAGGGCACCTATGAATGAAAATGCAGGGTTTATGATGGATAAGAAATGTGCAGCATAAATACCGATCAATCCTCCGAGTACACCGAAGGCAATCATCTTTCCGGGGGCTACACCTCCATGGGCTTCCCCTCCTGGTCCTCCTGCTGACATTTAAAGACCTCCTATAGTTAATACGGCCACAAGCGCACACATAAATGTTGCGATTAGGGAAGAAAATACGGCTTTTGGCCATTTCTTGAATTTTGGATCATGGAAACCTTCGATCGTTCCTCCTATGTTGTAGGAAGGAATTACAGCGTTCACGAAGAATATACCCACTGCAAAAACACTCGCAAGACCTACGAGGTTTGCCATTGCTATGCCTGTGTCCAAGCCTGCGCTCATAAGTGCATAATATACGAGTGCACCGCCGCCGCCTCCAAGTAGACCACCAATAACACCACTGACATAACTGACAGTTGGCAGACCATGTCCTTCCGTACCCTGTGATACATAGAGGTCCTGCCTGTCCTTTGTGATCGGGTCATATTTGACCTTTGCAGATGCGGGTGGGACTCCAACTCCATAAACATATACCCATGTTCCTACGATCATTGTGACGGACATCATAATCATTGCACCGACTGCACCGGCTGCAATAATAAGTGGAAGGCTGTCTGAAACCTGCATCACAGTACCGGCAGTTATAAGTCCTGTTAGACCTGCACCGGCAGCCAGCTGAACTGTACCGGTTCCAATACCGGTTGCCTGTGCCATTGCCGCGGGGGCACCGCCTACAGGCACAAAGTGAACGCTAAATGAAATCAGCATTCCGCCAAGTGTGATCAATAACACATATGAGATATTTTCCATAAGAATTCCTGCAATATCGATCATGCAGCCACCTCATCTTCCTTGTATGGACCGTATGCAGCACGTGCTGCGACTTCTATCTTTCTGTTCCATAGTATCATAATGAATACCAGAAAAGCACCTGCGACAACTGAAAGCCATCCAATTGCGTCGCCTCTTGCAGGGTCGAACACGGTTGTGACCCAGCCGCTTAAGAATACTACCATACCGAATGCAATTCCTGTTACAGGTCCGCCGAATTTTGCGCAAAACCATGAATTGTCGAAACCGTTACGAAGTCCGGATTCACCTTTTCGGACAATATTTCCTGAATTTGCAGCGTTAAGTCCTGCACCGAATTCCACGCTCTGGAATTCCCGCTCTGCACCATAATGGACATCACCGGTAGATGAGCCGACAGCTCCTATTGCAATTCCCCAGATAAATGCTAAAAGTGGCAGTGGGAAAGGGTGTCCAAGTACAGCGACCATGAGATATGATATAACAAGAATACAAAACGTCGTGATATACGAATATCCCATGATGACTGGTGTGTGTGACCACAAAATATCAAGATAAACTGGTTGTTTGAATCTTTTCTGGCTTGTAGGTCTACCAAAGAATGCTGTTACAGAATATGTTCCGTGTACCAGTGCAGCTATAAGTGCTCCCATAGCAATTGCAAAAACCGGAGACATATTATATGCACTCATCAAAACTGTAGCTACTGTACCGCCGACCGCACACATAAGTGCATTTGATGGTGGTTCACCAGAAATAGCTTTGTTGTAAATCCTATGTGGATACATCATTTGGGGTGCCAATTGCACTTGTGAGTTCGGGTTACTTTGCGATCCGACATCAGACTCAAGGTCCTCTGACGCACCAGCTACTGTAGCAGCCGCACCCATAAGTGCTAACACACCCATGCCTATGAGTGGTTCCATTCATTTTCCTCCATTTAATTTTATATCTAATATAATAACGAATCAGTGCAAAAAATGTAAAATGCACCTTACTTCTATTCACATAACAATATCACATAATTATGATATAAACTAACGTATGCTGTTATTGATTATATTAATTCATTCATAAACCTTTCGAAATCAATATGATTTTTAAAAAAAAGTAAAAAAACCGTTCACACAATAACGGTTCTATGATTTTATTTTCTATTACTTACGGTCGAACCGCAATATATATATGTCTGGCCTCGGTTTTTTTCCGCTTCCTCTCGCAAAGTCCATGTAACAGTTGTTACACAGCATCCGCAAGTTAAGTGATGCGATCTCTGATGTGCCTGGAATAAGTCTTGCAAACATAAATGAGGAATCAATCTCAAGGGATTGTGCAATATCGTCCAGATATTTGAGTATATGTTCCTCAAAAATCTCTAGGTCATCGATTTGAAGTCCACGTGTATTGATCGTCGCCCCGCTGCAACCGCAAGGCAGTGCGAATCCATCCATCTCGATCAAAAATATAGGTTTCCCGAGCAGGTTTCTGAGTTTGTTCTCAAGCTCTCCGCGTGACGTTAATAATTGTTTGATCAATATCATTGTTGTTCCCCTATTGAATGTAATGGTCTCAATACCCGTTCTGTACCTTCATTCGTATATACCTGTGTAATTTTGTCTGTCAAACGCTTGCAGTAACCGCACCGTTTGCACACCTTCTCACACTGTTTCCACTGCGAAAGTGCACCATCAAGTTCCTTATTAGGAATATAGAACAGGTCTTTTAGGTCCTTTGGACAATCAAGCAAGTCCATAAGATTACCGTCATAACTCTCATTTGCATAAGCATTAACAACGTTCAATGTCCAGTTCACAAAATGAGTTCTTCCACCGATCTTGAATATATCAGTTATGTGTTTGTATTCTTTGAGGTCTTCAGGTCTGATCCATGGTGATTTGATTATCAGTTCAGGGTCCTGTATCCTGAGTGAGAGGCACTTGTAGTAGTAATAGTCATCAGTGACATTTGGTTTTGGTCCGGGTCCGTTTGCGTGCGAGAAAAAATTAAAGTGCGCATACCTGAACGGACACTGGTAAAGGCATCCTTCATTGACCAGCAATTTGAGTTCACATGACACGGATTCCTTGATAGCTTCCAATTTATCAAAATGCCTGTTGACCGCAGAATCTATTACGATTGTATCTGCTCCCATATTTTCATAGAACTCAGCCTTTTGCGGTGAATCTACGAACGAAAGCACCGACACAACAACTTCCATGTCATAATCCTTTACAAGCATTTCCACAAGGTATGGGTCTGCAACAGTTATGGAATCAATTCCAATATCGTTGAGTCTGTTAAAGTACCAGTCAATAGACCTGTAACCTTCGGGTGTAAGATGCTGCCCGCCCATGCATGAACTGTTGAGGATAATTTCAAGTTTTACGCCCTTCTCGTGAGCATATTCAGTTTGTTCTGCAATATCCTCAAGTTTTGGGGCACTTAAGTTCGTTCTTCCGGTTCCAACGTATTCAGGGGAACCTGCCATATAGACGCCATAGATGTCATCAGAACCTGCAAGTAGTTCTTCAAGCCCTTCAAGATGTCCGAGATGGGGTGCATACAGTTTCATTGCATGCTGGTAATCTTATAAATTAGATAAGCATTTTGGTACTCGCTCAAAATCAAAACAATTATTACATCCACCCACGCATGATATAATATGATAATCGGGGCTTCATCATTTGCGGGTACTATTCAGGAAATTAAAAACGAGGTACAATCAATTGAGTTGTACATCCCAAAACTTGGATTGTACAAAAATATCCAATTGCAGGATAAGGTACTGGGCGACATCATGGATGCCCTCTCTACTGGTAACCTTGCGACCTCGATCCATGCTCCGTATTTTGCTGATGTTCCAACATACCCAAAAGAACTTGTTGTTGATACTGCCAATATGGAGCGCACACATTTCCGGCTGATGGAAGAATCGATAGAACTTGCAAACCGATTGGATTCAAAAGTTGTAGTAATTCACCCGGGAAGGATAAATGACAATCGTGATTTGTCATTTTCAAAGATGGTCGATAATCTAAAAGAACTTGCATTATTTGCTCATGATCGTGGTGTTATGCTAGGTCTTGAGAACAAGGAAGGCACAGACCACGGGAACCTGTGTTGCGAGACAAACGAATTGTTAGAAGCTGTCAGGGCAGTGGATTCTTCCAATCTTGGTGTGACATTTGATATTGGACATGCAAATCTTACGTGCGGTGGTGTTTCCGAAAAAGTGCGGGATTTTGCAAAAGACCTTGACGGGCATGTAGTCCACATGCATCTACATGACAATAATGGTGTGTGGACGGATGAATATGCAGGAGATGTGCATATGGCTCCAGGCAGTGGAACTGTGGATTTTTCAGTTATCAATGAGATATCTGATTATCGCGGCATCTATAATCTAGAAGTGTTTTCAATGGATGATGTTGTTGCTGGAAAATCCGTTATTGATAGGAGACTTCGGTAGGAGATTTTGGTAGGAGACTTCGGTAGAAGTCTCCGGTAGAAGTCTCCGTAAGTTAAAACATGGTCAAAAGTGGGGAAAGGTATCGTTTTTCAGTTTTTGTATTTAGGTGGGACAACAAGAACAAGCTTGTTAGATGTCTGAAGCACTTTCTCTGTTACTGACCCCATGATCTTTTTAAGTCCTGTTTTGCCCTGGGTGCCCATTATGATCTTATCAATATCTCTTTGGTTTGCAACATCTACGATCGTCTCAGGGGCATTTCCATCTTTGATAACACATTCAATGCGTTTTTCATCACAACCAATATCTTTCAAAATATCGCGTACAGATGAGAGTATATTCTCTGCACCCTTATTGCGCCATTTCTTTCTTCCGACTCCCGTATCTGTAACTACATGAAGTAGCAAAATATCAGAATCGTATTCTAATGCCATTTTTCCGGCAACTTTTGCAGCGTTTGCTGAATAATCAGACTCATCGATTGGAATTAGAAATTTCATTTCAAGCTTGGATTAATGTTAAATATTTTAAAGATATTGGAATCATTGTACGGGTAAAACATTGGTTGCAATACCAATGAAACAGGTTATGTGATTCACAATGAACAGGTACCAAAAATTCAAAAAAATGGATAACAAGAGTTATTCTGATGTAACTCGTTTTTTAAAACAGACAACACATCTCACAGCACGCGAATGGATGATAGCTCGCCTTTGTGCAGACTTTAAGAATATATCAAACCAGTCTGAGATGACATGGATCGGTGAGAATCTTCCGGACCTTGTACCTTTCATGGATGAACCATATTCACGGCAGGAAGTGTCAAATGCACATGCAACATTCAAAAAAAAGGTGCAGCGCAGTGGCACGACTTTTTTCTATGCATATTATGCAGGTCTGATCAGTAAAGACGAAATTATTCCTATTATTCATACTATTGTATCCGATATCCAAAAACTGATGGAAACCGAAGGTGGCAAAGTTTCAGATGAGCACGCAACAGAGGTTCAGCAGGTAATTGCAGATGTGCTTCGAAGGATTAATCTTTCGATATATGGTGACGAATGAACCGGTTAAATATGTGGAGATACATCAAAATAAAAATAGTTTTTCATGGAAAATATGAGCAAACGGGTTTGTAGATGCAGTCATCCGTGTAAGATCATTTTACATTCAAAAACAGCAGGCACATTCGATGCGATGGATTTTTTGGATAGAAATATTTGAAAAAGATTTCGATAGATGATTTCAATAGATGATTTCAATAGATGATTTCAATAGAAATCTTCGATAGAAATCTTCGATAGAAATTTTCGATGGAAATCCTCAAAAAAAAATATTAGATTAGACAATGATATCGTCCTTGTGCGAAATATTAATATCGCATCAATCTGATTGAAACAATCATGATTTTACAAGATCTGCTTGGCATAAAAGACGAAATATATTTGGTCGAGCCCGGTTACCATTCTCAAAAGAATATAGTGACTACTATATCGTATCTCAAGGACATTCAGAAAGTAGCGGGTGACTATAGTTTCAGGGCAATCCGAATCACAGACGGCACAAAGACCACAGGATTGGCAATATTCAATGAACGGACTGAAGAGGTTCCGGTTGACTTTTGGTCAATTTTCCTCTCATCTATAGCAAGCCAGTCAATCGAAGAGTTTGAATCACTTGCGGATTCCATCCTAGATTTCAATCCGCCTGAACGGGTTGTTGAAGTTGCAGGTAATGTGATGAATGATGCATTGATTGAATATTACTCAATTTTACTTGTAAATCGTGAAACATGTAATGAATGTACGATGCCTCTTGAATCTTATAAGCGGGTATATGCACCGGACAGGGTGAGCCGCTTGTCAGAGCTTTTAAAAAAACTTGCACAAAACGGTATTTCTATTGATGGTGATGTTTTGGAAATATGCTGTGGCAACGGAATGTCAACGATAGCCCTACACGAATTGGGTATTGAGCCTACAACTATCGAATATGAAAAATGTACGGTATGTCAGGGTCTTATGCATGGTGTGCTGGATCCAAAGAAAACGATTGTAATGGATGCGACTATGCTTTCAAATTTCTTTGAACATGGACGTTTTGACTGCGTAGTTGGTTTTATGCTTGGCACTATCTATGAGTTCAATAAGGAGATGTGGGCTCGTATGATGTTTGAGTCTGCAAAGGTTTCAAAAGAAGGCGCGCTCATGTTATTTACGGTAAATAGTAAATCAGAGATGGATATTTTGGAGTCGGCATTGCGTATGATTGGTATTGAAGGTGAGGTTATGGATAATACTGATAAACTTAGTATTTACGATCAGTGGGTTTTTATTGGGAAAAGGGCAAAGAAATTATGACAAGAAAATTAGATGTAAAATTGACAAAACGTCCGAAATTGAACGATCTTGAAATTGGAGATCTGTTGCATATTGACACTGATAAAAAAGATGATGTTTTTTTAATATTCAAAGGTGATATAGATACGTTTTTTATGCAAAGTGGCGGCAATGAAGATGTTGTCCAATACTCAAAGTCAATGATTGAAAAGATGCTTCGCTCATTTGAGGAGCTTCATAAATCCAGTTACAGGATTACAGTATTGGATATGAATGAAGAATGAGTACTCAAACCATATTGGTTGTGTGCTGTCAAAATGTGTATCAAGTCTATGCTATATGTTTAAAGTATGCGCCGATCAATATAGATATACATTATCAGAGCCGCATTCAGGGCACTCAACAATAAATCCGACACCTTTGAACGTGTTGTTGCAATTTCTGCATGCAAACGATCGAGGTCTTGCTTTTGGTACTTCTCGTACTTCCATTAGGTCTACTACACTGCACATTGGTATCACCTTCGCATTGTTCTATGTTGATCTATTGAGACTGTCATTTTAACCCGCAATTTTCATGCACTCAAGTCCCATTGACTGCATGTTTCCATCATTATAAAAACATGTTGTCAATTTTCCCCATATTTATCCAATTTTAGCCCTAGTGTCATGTCAACAACACAATGTCGCGGGACGGAAAGGGTTAAGGCAAATACAAAAAACGACGCGACGCCTGGCGCGCAAGAGCGCGGCACGTTCCTACGCCACAAACGCAAAATACAAAACGGTTTTTAAGCGGCGTCATATTTGCAGATATGAGAATTGCATTGTTGGATTTGGAGTCATGGGTTTGGCAGCAGTGGAATCCGCCGCCTGCGGCGGAAATGGATGCTCCGTTTTCTTTAGTTTAGGTCAATTGCTGTGTACTACACAAAAACATGTGCTTTTGAACTATATCACTATAATGATATATTAATGAGAATACTCAAGCCCAAACACCCTTGCCGCATTTCCCCCAAGTATCCTTTCTTTGTCGGCATCATCCAGATCAAGCCCGAGCAGGTTTGCAATCTCCACATCCTGCCGCCTGAATGGATAATCAGTTCCGAACAACACCTTTTCACTCCCGTGCGCCTCGACCAAACGCACAATCTCATCGTCTGGCAGGTACTTTGTTTCATCATTCGACTTGAAAATATAAGCTGTATCAAACAGTATATCACGTCCAAGAAGGTGTTTTTCAACCCCTTCCCAACAACCATAACCTCCAAAATGTGCAGCCAGAACCTTCATTTTTGGGAACGAGTCCAAAACCGCCTCGAATCTCTCGGGTGTGCCATGTATCTCTTTTAGCCATGTTCCACCACCACCTGCGTGAAAGAATGCCAGCATGTCATGCTCAATTAATGCCTCATAAAGCCCGAACATGCGCTCCTCATCAGGATAGAAGAACTGGAACTCGGGATGTATCTTTACACCCCTGATACCTGCTTTTTTCAGTCGTCCAAGTTCATCTCCGACATTTCTAACATCACTGCCATCACAGACAGTATTAAAATCCGGGTGCATCGCCCCGAGTCCTATAAAACGTTCACAGCCACTCAATAATGACAATACCCAGTTGTTTATGGAAATAACCTGATCAGGAGTTGTCGCAACAGGAAGGATCACAGACCTATCCACTCCGCATTGGTCCATGTGTTCCAACAGGGAAGCCGCAGTCACTCCAACAACGAGCGGAGAACCGTAGAGGTGCATAAGATCATGTGCTGCCTTTTGTGCAATCCTTGACGGAAATATATGAGTATGACAATCAATTATCATGATTAATCCCAGTAAATTGGACAAATAGATACGCAAACAGGAATCACAACCATAAGCTATATTATACTATTCATCATATAATTGAATAATAGTTTAGACTATACCAAGTATGAGGGCTTGAATGGTTTTGCGAGGGATTACATGAGCGTTGAAAATAGAGACTTTGTAATTGAGCGCCTTGAGCGGCAGCTACAGGATAAAGACAGTGAGTTCGAAGAACTCAAAGTCACATTGAGAGACTCGATCATGACCGAATTGCGTCGTGATCTCCAGAACGATCTTGATATGAATAACCGCCTGACAAAGATAGAGCAGAAAGTTTCGGATTTGTCAAACACATTGAGCGGTATGATGGACGAGCTTTTAGACCAGAAATCAGAACTTCGCTCTATAAAGAATATAGCAGGGCACAAAAACAGTAACAATACCAGCATTATCCAAAAAGAAAATGCTAATTTGGCAGTACAAAAACCGGTTCTAAAACCACAGACACAACCAAATACCATAGTACAACCCCATATTCCAAATACTCCAACTCAGCCACGCGTAACAGCTTCCATGTCACGACCAAATTCTGCGGAAGCGCGCAATCCAAATAAAGCGCAGTTCAATATTCGTGAAGTCAAAAGGGTGGAAACCGAACCCAAAATTCCGGAACCTGAGCCAAAAACCGAGTATATCATTGCCGATAGTGGAAAAGAGTATCCCGGACACAGGGTCAATAGAGATCGATCTTCGACAAAGAGCAATCGATCTGAATATATCATTGCAGACGATAAAAAAAATGTGCGGCGTGAGTCTCAAACCGAACATGGTGTTGAATCCGTTGAGAAACGTGACGGTGAAGACGTGGAAATAGTCACCACTCGCAAAAAATTAGATTTCTGATAAAATATATACTAGTTAAAAACAGGAGTCTCTTGTGTATATTAAGGAAATTGAGTTTGTAAACTTCAAGTCATTTGGAAAAAAGGTAAAAATACCTTTTTTCGATGATTTCACCACAATCTCCGGTCCGAACGGAAGTGGGAAATCCAATATTATAGATGGTATTCTCTTTGCACTCGGGCTTTCCAGTTCAAGAACAATGCGGGCGGAAAAGCTTACTGACCTGATATATAATGGGGATAAAGCTAAAAAACCTGATTTTGCACAGGTCACAATAAAGTTCGATAATACCGACCGCGAGATGCCGGTTGATAACAATGAGATCACGATCAGCCGCAAGATCAAGCGGACTGAATCGGGTTATTACAGTTATTTCTACTTCAACGGTAAGGCAGTGAGCCTGACAGATGTTCACACATACCTTGCAAAAGCACGTGTCACACCCGAAGGTTACAATGTCGTTATGCAGGGTGATGTTACACGTATCTTCACCATGACTCCGACTGAGCGGCGCAAGATTATTGACGAGATTGCCGGTGTTGCCGAGTTCGACAATAAAAGAGACAGGGCACTAAGTGAACTTGACATTGTCCGTGAGCGTGTCGAAAGGGTTGACATCATTATCGAAGAGGTTGGCGTACAGCTCGAAAAACTAAAAGTGGAGCGCAATCAGGCTGTCAAGTACCAGTCACTAAAAGAAGAGAAAATGAAGTTTGAGGGTTTTGTGATCCTTGCAAAACTCAAGGATGCAAAAACTGAACTTGAATCCGTAACCTGTGAGATTGAAGCAAAAAAAGATGTCCTTAGCAGTTTTTCACAGTCAATGGACGAAAAGCGCGAAAAACTTGACGAACTCGAATCCGAACTTGACGAACTCACATCCAATATCCAAAAGATGGGCGAGGATGAACAGATCCAGACCAAGAAGGATATCGAGGAGATCAAGGGAGAGGTGTCAAGATGTGTTGACAGTATCGAACTTGCCGATAATGAGATTGATAATGTTGATGCAAGGCGGCGCAAGGCGTTCGTTGAGATCGATGAAACAAAGAGCAAGATCGAGGGACTTGATACTCAGATCGATGAGGAAAAACTGCGCAAGGAAGGCATTCTTGTCGAGATCAGTGACCGCAAAACCCAGCGCATGATATTGCAGAGCAAGATCGCGGATGTGGATGAAAAATTCGCACAGACACGTGACGAACTCTCCACGCTCAGAACCGAACTTGAGACTACCAAAAACGATAAGAACGAACTCATGCGCCAGGAAGATCGGCTGCTTGATTCATTACGACGAAAATCCGCCGAGATACGGGATATCGAGAATGAGATCGAGGATGCAAAGACAAACGTTGAGTCTTCAGATAGCGATACTAAATCCGCAGAATATGATATTGAAAAACTAACAGAGAATATCAATTCACTTACAAAGGATATTGATGACCTTGAAAGTAACCGTTCCCAGATCAAAGGCGTAATAGGCGACCTTGAAATTTCACTCCGCAAGTACCAGCAGGAATATGCAGTTCTGGATGCCCGCGTGCGTGCAACTGAGGACAATAGCGGTTATTCGAGAGCTGTAGAGATGGCTCTCAATGAAAAAAAGAGACACGGTCTGCCTGGTATTTATGGGACCATCGCAGAACTTGGAAGTGTTGACGAAAAATATGCAACAGCACTCGGAATTGCTGCGGGCGGACGTATGCAGGCACTTGTTGTCGAGACCGATGAGGATGCTTCGCGTGCTATCTCGTTTTTGAAACAGCAGCGAGGGGGCAGAGCCACATTCCTGCCACTAAACAAGATGGATGGACGCAGGCCTTACAAGGACCTGTCAAGCAGGGAAGGCGTGATCGGGTATGCGATCGATCTTATTGATTTTGATAATCGTTTTGAATCGGCATTCTGGTACGTGTTCAGGGATACGCTGATCGTTGACAATCTGACCAATGCAAGAAAACTTATGGGCGGCATTCGAATGGTTACGCTTGACGGGGATGTTGTCGAGAAGAGCGGTGCTATGACAGGCGGGTCAAGAGGCCGTTCAACCCTGTCATTTGCTGCGGCAGAGAAGGATAAACTTACAAAGATCGCAGAACAGGTGACTGAATTTGATTCAAGGCGCAGTTCTGCCATTAAGAAACTGGATACTTTTGAGGGACACATCTCTGAGGTCAATCGGGAAATCACTGAGTATGAGAAAGATATATCCAGAAAGGAAATGCAGCTTGAAGAGATCAAAGGACGCGGAGAGAGGCTTGCCAAACTTGTGGAAGCAAAGAACGCTGAACGTGCCGAGATTGAGGAATCGCGTATCAAACTTCGTGAGGAGATGGACCAGGTTGTTATCCAGAAGGATGAAAAGGATGAGGCCAGCAAGATTCTTGATGAGAAGATCGCAGTGCTTGATGAGAAGTTGTCAGATTCCGAAATTCCCGAACTTAATGAACAGGCAGAAACCATTGATGAAGAGATCAGACACCTTGACGGGCGCGTGCGTGATATTGAAGCCCAGATCAATGCATTGAACCTTGACCATGAGTATGCAACTAAACGAATGGAAGAGAACCGTGAACTTATCAAGGAAATGGATGAGAAAAAATCCACGCATAAGGAACGGGTTGCAGGTCTTAAGGAAAAGATCGCACAGTTTGAGGACTCACTTATCAAGAAACAGGAACGTGAGCAGGAACTTGCAGAAGAACTCAAGGAACTCCAGCAGGATCGTATTCGCAAACAAGCTGAACATGGGGCTGTTAAGACACAGTTTGAGTCCATTAAACAGAAATTCGATGATGGAAACAGGCATATGATCGCACTTGATGCAACCCGCAGTGCACTTCTTGAGCAGATCACAGAACTTGCAGAGGAACTCGAAAGGCGAGGTCTTGAGGAAAATGAAGAGGTGCCAAACTATGAGACTGTGCGCACAAGGATCGAATCCATTGAACGCGCCATGGAGCGTCTGGAACCTGTCAATATGCGTGCGATCGATGAATATGACGAGGTTGATATCAGACTTACTGACCTTAAGTCAAGGCGGGATATACTTGTCAGTGAACGTGAGCAGATACTTGAGCGTATCGAGCAATATGAGAAACTTAAAAAAGATACATTCATGGAAACTTTTGATGGCATCAACAAGCCTTTTAAGATCATTTTCAATGAACTCTCGGACGGCACAGGTGAACTTGTGCTTGATGATTATGAGGATCCGTTTGCAGGCGGCATGACATTGAAAGCACAACCAAAGGATAAGACCCTGCAACGTCTCGAAGCAATGTCGGGAGGAGAGAAGAGCCTTACTGCGCTTGCGTTTGTATTTGCTATCCAGCAGTATCGACCTGCACCGTTCTATGCGTTTGACGAGATCGATATGTTCCTTGACGGTGTGAATGCCGAGAGGGTGGCTAAGCGTGTGAAATCATCTAAGGAAAATGCGCAGTTCATTGTTGTATCTCTGCGAAAACCGATGATCGAGGCTGCCGAGCGGACAATAGGGGTCGCAATGCAGGAGAATAATATCACAAGTATAACCGGTGTTAAATTATATTGAGCAGTGTTTGAGTTGACGATGAATTAAAAGTTACAATGGCGGTGAAAATATGGAAATGATCGAAAGTATGGACGTTATGAAAACAAGCCAGGCATCACATGACATATTTGGAGAAATGATTCCGGCACCAGCCGCAAACGCACTTGATCCCGATTTTATAGAGACCTTGCGCTCACTCGGTGTTGATGAGGAGCACTTTGAACTTTCAGATGATGTGCTTAATGAACCGGTTGAGATTTTGCTAAACCTTGTGAAAAACGATGACATCAACCCATGGGACCTTGATATTGTGGATATAACAGATAAATTTCTTGCAAAGATCGAAAATATGAAGATGATGGACCTGCGAATATCCGGCAGGACACTCCTGTATGCAGCGATACTGCTTCGCATGAAATCAACAGGTATTGTTGTGGAAGAGGAGGAAGATGATGATTTCGGGTTCGATGACGGGATGGATTTCTACGATGTTGAGGATTATCCTGTCCCAAAACTTCCAATTCGGCGCATTGCAACCAGACCTGTTACCTTGCAGGAACTGATCACTGAACTCAAAAAGGCGGAGAATGTAGAATTTAAGCGCAGGGAAAGAACGCGCATCCGAAAGATAATAGAAATGGAAGCCGTTACAACCGACGAAGTATTGGGTATTGCACACGAGGAAAATATCATAGAGCGTGTCGCGCTTCTTGGCGACCAGCTTCTCGATGCATTCAAGGACAGGACATGTGTTCCTTTTTCAGAACTTATGAACGGGGACAGGTCGGAAAATGTGATGAATTATATCTCACTCCTGTTCCTTGCTACCGATAAAAAGATAATGCTTGCTCAAAAGGAGTTGTTTGGGGAATTGTACATTCACCCAAGTGGCAGTACGTTTGATGATTTTGATGAAGGTAATGCGTAAATGAGCAATAAAGAGACTATCGAAGCTTCACTTTTTGCTGCGGGGAGAGCACTGGATATCCAGACACTTGCAAAGATCATTGATAAACCAAAAAAACAGGTAAATCCAATCGTTCAATCGCTTATTGAGGAGTATAAAGAACGCGAGTGCGGACTTGAGATCATCGATCTTGGTGACAGGTACGTGATGCAGGTCAAACCGCAATATACAGATCTTGTACGCCCACTCGCACCAAAAGAAGTGGGTGCTCCGATGCTACGGACACTTTCGATGATTGCATACCATCAACCTGTGATACAGTCCGAACTGGTTGATATGCGTGGTAATGCGGCATACGATCACATAAGGGAATTGAAGGAACGTGGATTTATTACGGCTGTTCCGAATGGCAGGACAAAACTGCTTCAGACAACACCGATGTTTGCCGATTATTTTGAACTTGAGTCAAATGATCCTGAATCCATAAAAAAGAAGATCGTTGATCTTTCACGCAAGGAAAGTGGACAGAGTGGTCTTGATAAGTGGCTTGGCAGGAAGGTTGTGGCAGTTACTCCTATGTATGAATCTCTTATGGAAATGTGTGGTATAGATGAGTACAAGGTTATCAACGCCTACGATCCGACAGAAGAAGAGATCGATAAACTTGCAGATGTGTCCAAGATGGTCGTTTCAAAAGGATATGCAGAACGGGTTGCCAAGTATTATGATGGCGAGATAATAGAGGTCGGTTCTACGACATTTAATGATCTTATTGATGCAATAAGGACTCTTGAAGGTGCATACGACAAGACAAAAGCAGAGGAATGTATCGAACGTCTGGAAGAGTTGAAGGAGAGATATGCCTCAAAAGCAATTGTGATAAGCAAGAGGGTTCAGCCTGCAACTGATATGGTTGCAAGGATCGTCAATGATTTGCGTATCGGTGTGTCTGCAAATGGGATACTGATCGCGCCTGATTACGAAACATCGAGTGAGGGTGTTGAAGTTGGAGAAGATGCGGATATTCTTGTTCCAACGCATCGGAAACTTGAAGGTAATTTGATCGAGAGGGTCTGTCAAAAATATGATGCAATTATTGACGGACTGCGCAGTGTTGATGGCTGATGTTATTGTTCAACGAGGGTTTTGCTTACATGAAATAGTAAAAAAGTAAGTTATGTTAATTGAATAATGTTGTTAAAATTGTTGTAAATAGATGTTGTGACTGTAGCATATATGTAGTCAATAGTTTTTGTGATTTGAAATATTGTTTGTGTTTAGTGAGTGACCCCATGATTTCAACTGGAATGAAGTATATTAAAAATTAATATTATTGTTAATAGCAACATTATAATAATATTAATGTTACTATTAATAACAACCTTATAATAATATTAATGTTATTATTAATACCAACATTATAATAATATTAACATTATAGTAACATTATAATCAAATTTAAAAGATACTGTTATATACTAAAAGTGTTATATCATAAACACCATGTTTTTTTAAATTTTATTAAATTATGCATAGCATATTTAATTTCATTCCAGTTGAAATCATACGGTCTCTGTCTTATATAAACGTTCCAATCGAAACAAAGGGGTGTTACTAGATTTAAGTTCCATTTGAACTGCAAAACTATAAGTATAGAATTTTGTAACAATATTTATTGTCTCTACAGACATCGTTTTTTTTATTTTTTAAAACAATTAATTGTTTTCCACTTGAAACCAAGGGGTACTAACCATAAACATTAATAACATATACTTCCATTGCATCACTTGGAATTTAAGAGTGTTTGATGGGTAATAAAAAATAAATTATATTGTGGTTTATAATCACAATTTGAATATAATTGATTATAATTAGATTACAATTTAATTATGATTTAATTATAGTTTAATTATAGTTTAATTATAGTTTATTACAATTTTAAGAATAGGATGAGTAAAGATGGTAGAAGCTAAATCATTGGATGGATTATTTCAGGAATTGCTTGAAAATGAACCGATTTTTAAAAACAAGGAAGTTCTTAGACCATCTTATACTCCTGATTCCTTATTACATAGAGATATTCAGATCAACAGTCTTGCTACAATTTTAGTATCGGCACTTCGTGGAGATACTCCATCGAATATTCTCATATATGGAAAAACAGGTACAGGTAAAACAGCAGCAACTCGTCATGTTGGAATAGAACTTGAGAAAAAAAGTGAAGAAATGGATGTTTCTTGTGTTGTGTTATACATCAATTGTGAGGTTATTGATACTCAATACCGGTTGTTGGCAAATCTTGCCAGACAATTTGGTAAAGATGTTCCTATGACTGGATGGCCTACTGATCAGGTTTTTGCCAAATTTAAAGAAAGCATTGATTCAAAGGAGCAAATCATTATCATCATACTTGATGAGATAGATAAATTAGTTAAAAAAAGTGATGATGTTCTTTATAATCTCTCTCGTATCAATGGTGATCTTAAAAAATCCAAAGTAAGTATGATAGGTGTATCAAATGATTTAAAATTCACAGAATTTTTGGATCCAAGAGTAAGGAGTTCACTTGGAGAAGAAGAACTAATATTTCCTCCATACGATGCTGACCAGATTAGTGATATCTTAAAAGAAAGAGCACATAAAGCATACAAAGATGATGTTTTGGATGATATGGTCATTCCTCTTTGTGCGGCATTTGCTGCTCAAGAGCATGGGGATGCCAGAAGAGCTCTTGATTTGTTAAGAGTTTCAGGAGAATTGGCAGAACGTGAAAACAAACCAAAAGTTGAAGAAATACATGTTAAAAATGCTCAAGATAAGATCGAAGTAGATCGTATTGTTGAAGTTGTACGTACACTTCCGACCCAGTCTAAATTAGTACTTTATAGTATATTGTATCTTAAGAATAAAGGCTACAGAAATGTCACAACAGGTCAAGTGTATAATATTTATCAAAAATTCTGTAACAATATTGATGTAGATGTTCTCACACAGCGTAGAGTAACAGATCTCATATCAGAATTGGACATGCTTGGAATAGTCAATGCAATTGTAGTAAGCAAAGGACGTTATGGCAGAACAAAAGAAATATCATTAAGTGTTTCTATTTCCAGTACGCGGAAGGTACTTCTTGAAGATTCCAGGTTAAAACCGCTCGAAAATTTTAACCCTCCGATAATTTCTCAAATGCATTTGTAAGATGTATTAACGCTTTTTAGGGTTATAAAATTGATAGTTTTTAAATATAGTTTTGAAATCTTGGAAGCAATAGTCTAAGATATCCTACATAAGGTATCTTATACCGTGCAACTCCTATGATCCATTCATCTTTAATTGGAATGTGATAACTTATATCACCTTGCTGGTCAAAGTGTGTATTGGTTAGAGGATTATCGCCTTTGGTAATGTATCCGCTGCAAGGTGCAGGCGGTCCACCGGTCCACATTATTTCTCCTTTTTCTACATAATACATAGCTCTGTGAATAATTGGTGTCATATCTTCATGACCCATTGGGCGATATAATATTACATCCCCGCTTTCTCCAAATGATAAATAATCTCCATTATCAGGTTGTTTGGTAACTATTTCGGTTCTATCTATACTTTCAATAAAAACAATATCTCCGATATTCATATGCGGTTCCATACTTCCTGATTCAACAGCTACCATAGGAGTCCACATACCAAATGCAACTTGAGAAAAGGATGCAAAGACAAGTACAGCTAATGCTATAGTAAGAATATCGCGTGTGAGTGAGATCCAGAAATTATCGCTATTTCTAAATGTATAAATTGCATCTTTTGTATTCATTAATTTCTCCATGATAATTGTACCATAAACTACAATATTATAGTAATGTTATATTATGGTATGATATTACTATAGTTGTAATTCAGTTATGTATATTTATTGTTAGCTGTTATGTTGGTCAGTTGTAATGGTGATTGCCACAATATAATATAATATAATACAATATAATTATAATTGTTAGTATACAACCGAACATTATTAAAAGTATTGGTCAAATATTCTTTTGATAGGTGAACTCAATTTAGGTATCCAGGTACATATCATGCAGAAAATCGATATCATAGCAATATTTGCAGAAGAAGGTTATCAGGTCAGCTCTGCAGCAGTGAAAGTAATATCTACGCATAGTTCCCAGATTGAGCTTATCAGATACATACTTGCAACCATTGACGAATCTGTATTTGTAGTCGAAGCTGAACACATAAACCTTGATGGGTTTAAGGTTAATCCGGAAAATCCAAACCTAAACCTAAACTCAAACTCAGACCGAAACCTCAATCCAGATCCAACCCCAAAATCGGATTCTAATCCATTAGACACAGTCAATAATATAGATCCAATCTCATCATCTATTCCATCTTTTTCCCCATCTTCGTCATCAACATCTTCATCTCAATCACTTGATGGCTGTAACCATAAGTCTGAGTGTGAGTACAAATACCCTGAAAGTCCTGTTGAAATCATTTCTGACATAACAGATCAGTCAACATGTGTCGGTGAGTACATGGAATTTGTTCAGTATTTCAGGAACCGATATAGCAAATTAAGCGAAATGATACGCGGCAGGGTGAATGCAAGACCTATAGAGAGCCTTGTCAAAAACCGCAGACGAGGCGGTGGAATGAGACAGGAGCGGGGTGAGGGAGGTTATAATGAGATATCTATCGTAGGAATGGTATCTGATATCAAGACTACCACCAATGGACATAAGATTCTTGAACTTGAGGATCCTACAGGTTCATTTTCGGTGCTTGTGCGAATGGCAGATAAGAATCTATTCGAGCAGGCATCCCGCCTTGTGCTTGATGAAGTTGTGGGTGTTACAGGTGCGCTTACCAATGATGGAAATTTGATGATCGTAAAAAAGATTATCATGCCCGATCTTCCGGCAATGTCACATAGGCAAAGTACTACATCCGGAAAAGCGGTTTTCATATCGGATGTGCATATTGGGAGTTCGACATTCCTTGAGGATGCATGGCATCGTTTTATCGATTTTTTGAACGGGGATGTGGATAATGAGGATATGTGCAAGATAGCCAGTGAAGTAAGGTATCTTGTTGTTGCAGGTGACCTTGTCGATGGTGTGGGTATATTCCCTGGTCAGGACAAGGAGCTTGAGATATATGATGTGTATGACCAGTACAAAAAAGCTGTTGAGTACTTTGACCAGATACCGGATCACATAAAGATAATAATAGGACCGGGTAATCACGATGCTGTACGTCAGGCAGAGCCACAGCCCAAATTTCCGGATCATATAAGATCGAATTTCAATGGTAATGATAACATTACCTTTGTGGGCAATCCGGCAATGGTCAACCTTGATGGTATTAAAGTGTTGATGTATCACGGACGTTCGATCGATGATCTTGTTGCAGAAATTCCCGGTGTTTCGTATCAGGATCCTACGACCGCAATGGTCGAAATGATGAAACGAAGACATCTTTCTCCTATCTATGGAAGCAGGGTTTCCATTGCACCTGAAAAGCAGGATCATTTTGTGATAAACCAGATCCCTGATATTCTCCATTGTGGGCATGTTCACACTGTGGGAGTGAAGAACTACAAGAATGTGCTTTTGATAAATTCAGGCACATGGCAGGCGCAAACAGAGTTCCAAAAACGTGTGAATCTTATGCCAACACCTGCACAGGTTCCTGTTGTCGACTTGTCGAACCTGAAGACAACGATGTTAAAGTTTGAGTGATTATTTGGTTGATGATTTTCTAAACTCCAAGATGACCGATCGGTTTTTACACAGTGCTGTCAGCGCACCAACTTAGGAACACCCGCGGGCAAATTATACGTACATGCGGGTGCCGATGCTAAAAATAAAGTCACAGCAATTGACCTAAACTAAAGAAAACGGAACATCAGTACCCGCCGCAGGCGGCGGATTCCACTGCTGCCAAACCCATAACCCATAACCCATAACCCATAACCCATAACCCATAACCCACAACCCATAACCCACAACCCATAACCCATAACCCATAACCCCAAATCCAATCATGCAATTCTGATATCTGCAAATATTACGCCGCTTAAAAACCGTTTTGTATTTTGCGTTCATGGTGTAGGAACGTGCCGCGCTTTTGCGCGGTCGTGTCGTTTTTTGCACCTGTCTCAATCCCTTCCGTCTCGCGACATTATATGGTTGACTCGACACCAATCCATGTTTACTAAACCATTTGAAAGAGAGTTACCAGAGTTTACTCCATTCTACACAGATATCAGGGATATGATCCCTTAAATTACAATTACAATTACAATTATAATTAAGAAGATGATTGTGATCTACACTCACTTCCCGCCATACCGCCGCACATGTTCCCACGCATCATGATGTGCACGATATTTGTCCCTATCCGTATATATGGAAGTATCTTCCCTGCCGTAATGTTTCCTATCCTCGCCAACAGGGCATACCTTGATACACACACCACATGGTGAGATGAAACGATTTCGCAGTTTCTCACTATATTTTGAACAAAGGTCTTTGCGTATAATGCCTTCGGGATAATCCTTTTTATCGATAGCACCAACCGGACAACAACGGACGCAATTCATGCATCTTGTGCAGAGAGCATCATCCATAACCGGGTCCGTGGGCAATTTAACAGACGTTAGGATGGAAGTAAACCTCACCCTTGGACCATATTCTTTTGTAAGCAGAGTATTGTTCACCCCAAAATTTCCAAGACCTGCAAGGAATGCTGCGTGCTTGTGTGAAAAGAATGCTGTGGGTTCATTTATCAGGACACTAATATCCCCATATCCATCCCTTGGAACAAATACTGATGGGTGTCCTTTCCCGTTTAGGAAATTCGAGATCCTGTAACCATACTGGTCAAGCATCGTGTTGATGGTTCGATAAAGTTCATGATAATAGATGGAAGGAGTGGTCTCAATTACGGGTAAAGTCACAGGTAGACCGATCACGATAACAGAAACGGCTTCAGGAAATATATTCTGTGGATAAAATTGTTCCGGTATCCACGGCTCAAACAATGGTGTAGTCCATCTCTCCACAGGTGCGATCCCTACCATTGGGATATCCAATTGGGAACACATCCCAAGTATCTCATCCTTAAGGGAATTGTTCATCTAAACAAACAATTGTTATCTAAACTTAAGGCTTTTGTGGCAATGTCAAATAGCCAAAGCTACTTCGGTTAATAATAGATGAAAAAAACACGTTAAAAAACAATCAAAAAAGAAAATGGGTGCCTGCAACTAAGTGCAGGCGTTATTTAAAGTGTTTATCCAAAGAGTGCACCGAGACCGGCCATTCCGCTCTCTTCTGCTTCTTCTTTCTCTTCTTCTTTTGATGCTTCAGCTTCTGGAGCCTCTGCTGCTCCGCCTGCTGCTGCAGGTGCGTCTGCTACTGCTGCAGGTGCTGCAAATGCTGCTGTTGCCATTGCCTCTTCGATGTCTACGCCATCGAGTG
>DQIO01000245.1 GCA_020793555.1 Methanosarcinaceae archaeon
GTCATCTGATAAGATATATCAAAAAAGATAAGTTTTTTCATTATTGTTTATTTCTGTTTGGTCTCACCTGTCTCGCAGGAGTACTCCTTATAGTTTTTCTTCCGTCAATAATTCCAGATAATGTTAAAAACGTGGGATTTGTAGATGATTCAAATATATTAAAATCAGATCACAATTTTACCGGATGTGGAGATAATTTTACAGAATACAGGGATATTGATTCAGCAAAACAAGCATTGATTGATGGCAGCATTTTCTTATTTTTCGCGGTTCATGAAGATTATTTAGAGACGGGGAGAGTTACGGTTTATTCCAAAGAAGGCATTTTTTCTGATTTTACTCCAACAACAACCATTGAAGATTTTTTAAGGAAAAATTTACTGATCTACGCAAATGTCAGTGACGAAATCATACTAAAACTTGAGAATCCTGAAATAACTGAAAAAGAAATAGATGACCTGCTAAAACGCGCAAATATCACCTACGAGATGTCTCAAAGAATCCAATATCCAATGGTAGAAGAAAAAGTGATTGTGAAAAAAGGTGATGTAGAATGAAAATAAGAACAAACAAAAAGATTTTATTCACTTCAGGAATTGGTTTGGGATTGATCTTAATAGGGGTCCTTGCGTTTCAATCCCAAACATATTCCAAAGCCCTGTTTTTTGTTGGATTAAATTTAATTTTCATTGGATTGTTTATGATTATTGCGCCGTTGTATTTTGCAACAAAACCGAAAACAGAACTTGTAGTGGATGAAAGAGTTGAGGGAATAAATAATAAAGCAGGCAATTCTGCATTCTGGATGGTTATATTCTCGGTAACAGTCTTTTTTTGGGGAAATGCAATCTGGTCACTCGATCTTGACCTTAAAGACATGTACACGATGATTATTTTGGTGGGGATATACTCCTATTTTATATTTAGATGGTACTACAACAGAGGTGAGAGGCAACATGAAACCTGCAAAGCAGAATATGAGGGATAGAAGATGAGATTATCATCAGGTATCCAGAGGTAAGAAAAATGCAGGCAGATGATTTTTGGTTTTGGTATTTGTATTTTGTACTAATCGCGGTAGTGTATGAAACGATTCGCAGATTGCGAAGGAAGTATAAGCATATAGACGATATCAGATTTGATGAGCGAACAAACAGAATTACAAGACAATCACTGAGTGTATCATGGTTTATTACATTTATGACCGTGGGAACTTTGGGGTTCACATCCATTTTTAGACCGGAATTACTGACCGTCCGTTTGGTCATAACTGTTGTTTTCGGAACAATGCTGGGGAGTTACATAGTTGCGGATTATTACTACAACAGAAAAGGGGACGTGATTCGGTGAAACTAAGAATAGATAAGAATATTGTGCAATTTTTTGCAATGAGTTTGGTGATGATATTGTCTGGTGCGCTTATGGTTGCATTTTTTCAGGCAAAAGTGCAGATGTTTGGAGCAGGCATCATCCTTGGCGGGATAATGCTGGCATTAATGAATTTATATGTCTCTACAAAACCCAAAGACTATTTTATCCAGGATGAACGGTCTGTAAGAATTAAAGAAAAGGCGGGTTATCATGCATTCGGAATAACTATCATAATGATAGCTCTGATCCAAACGATCGATATATTCTGGAAAATAGACATCTTATTTAAAGAGATTGCATCTATCATTTTCATTGTTGGGATGTATTCATGGCTCATACTTAGATGGCACTATAATAAAAGATGTGAAATATAGATGCGAACCAGAATCAAGGAATTCAGGGCAAGATACAATTTAACTCAGGAAGAACTTGCAAAGAAAGCCGGTGTGAGGAGGGAGACGATAGTATTTCTTGAAAAGGGAAAATACAATCCATCTCTTAAATTAGCTCATGATGTTGCAAAAGTTCTTAATGTAACACTTGAAGAATTGTTTATTTTTGAGGATGATTGATTACTTGTACCATGTACTTGTGTTCTGGATGAACTACGCTCAATTAAATCTTTTCTTCCATAGAAACCAGCCGCTTCGGCGCCTGTGCCGCCTATAAGGGTGTCGATTGACATGAGTTAGTTAGGATTGATGTGAAAATTAGTTAAGTACTGAAGTTGGTAATTAATATTATGCTATCGGGTTTATGATCTCTTAACAGACTGTGACGAATCGGGGAGCTTTTTCGCATATGGACTTATCCAATAACACGCATGTCCATTCCTCAGTATCCCTTACTTCGCTTGAAAACTTCGATCACATACACCGTGTTCTCTTCGATCATGTAAATAATGCGGTGATCTCCCACTCTCAGTCTGTGCTTTTGTGGTTTGGTGTTTTTCAGTGGTTTTATATCTGCCCCGGACCTTGGTTGATTTGGGTTTATTTCCAATTCTTTCAATGCATTTCTAATCCTTTGTTGTAATTGTTCTTGCAGGGAGTGAAATTGCTTTTGGAAAGTACGGGAAACGATTACAGAATACATTACAATTCGTCCAGCGAAATGAACTCATCATTTGCAAGTATCTTGTTCCATCGATTGTCCAATCTTTTCCAACCGGCTTCTTTGATGAGCTTTCTAATGATATGGTTATAGCTCTCTCCTTTTTCCCCAAAATGACGTAATATTTCTTTTGTTTCTGAAGATACAGCTATTGTTGTAGCAGACACTGTTAATCACCTATAACTAATATAGAGATTATATCAATTATAACCTTTACGTGACAAAACAAAAAACAACTTCACCTGTGCATCGCCCATTCCCTGTCAAATCACAATTATTCAGTTTTCAACATCCACCGCGTAAAATGATGTCTTATCCAAAATCAGCATCTTCCCATTCTTACGCTCCCAATACATCACTTCAAAGTACTGTATCCAGGCAGATAGAAGAAAACCGGACATAAAAACGTATACTCCTTGTATATTCGTGCTGCTCTTTACTGCTAAAAAGCCAACGGAAAATATAACAAGAGCGATCAGACTGACCACTACCAAGAATTGAACTACTTTTCTCTTCCATGTACGTTTTTGTGACATAAATTTTCCGGCAGCAACCTTATTGAGCCTGTGCCATTCACCAGCTCCTGCGACAAAGCCCAATAACAGACCTACAATGATGCCTGATAAGAATATGCCCGGATCGTACATTTCGGCAGCCATGAAAAAGCCAATCGCCAGAAGTGTCAAAATTAATGAGTACAATAAAACATGGTTGCGGTATTTATTCAACCATCCGTTGATTGTTTAAATTGAATCACTGCTGACATTAGGAGCATTCATCTGCGGTGCATCGAAGTGCATGCTTTCCTTGTACTTAATCATACTCGCATTCGGGCACCACCCCATCATTCTTTTTACACTATCAAAAGACACCATCTCAATTTACCCACATATTATGTTCAATCGCAGCTTGTATTCGGGATGCAGTCATATCGTCTGTTATAATTGAATAATAAGGGGTTAATTCATACCACTTTATATTTTTGTGTTCGACATATAATTGTGTATCCAGATCATGGTATTGCCCATCTTGCTTATGTTTCACAAGCAACCACCATGGCAGCAATGGAGCGATTGTTATAATCAACTGCCATTCTTTAGATATTACTGAATAAGCAAGCAATGTAGCAAGGATCATTAGCATTATCGCAATCAATGTAGATGAAAATTTTATAGATTTTATGAGTTTATTTGGCGTAACTGACTTAATGTCCTTGCAATTCAGTGTAATATTCTTTAGTCCGATGGACTTTAACTGTACATTATTTTGATCGATTGAAACACTTGCTTGAAATGTTTTGATCTCAATGAAGTAAAAGAAGGAATATGTTGCCACAACGATTGGGATTAAGATTGCATAGTCCAGATTCCTGGATACATTCAAGATCAGACTAAAACCTGTCAAAAAGCAAATAGTTAACAAGGAATTATTTGCAGAGAACATTACATTTTTAGATTGAACATTTTCAACATTCGATTTGCCGGATGGAGTTTGCGAAGAGTTTACAAAATCGACAGGCTGCAATGATTTGCGCATCACTGGAGTTGCATTCGGACACCACCCCATCATTCTTTTTATACTTTCAAAAGATACCATTTCACTTCGCTCCCTTGTAATGCTCAATTGCAGTCTGCATTCTGGATGCAGTAATCTCGTCTGTTATAATTGAATAATAAGGAGTCAATTCATACCACTTTTTATTTTTGTGTTCGACATACAATTTTGTATCCAGATCATGGTATTGTCGATCATACTTACGTTTTACACTAAACAACCATGGCAGCAATGAAGCAATTATTATAATGTGCTCCCATTCTTTGGATATAACTAAATAAGCAAAAAATATAGCAAGCATTATTAGAATTATCGCAATACATGCTGATGAAATTTGTATGTGTTTATTTGGCGTAACTGATTTGATGTCTTTATAATTTAATGTGATATCCTTTAGCCCTATGGACTTTAAGTGTATACTATTTTTATCGATTGAAACACTTGCCTGAAATGATTTGAGCACAATAAAATAAAAAAAGGAATATATTACCACAATAATTGGAATTAAAAGTGAATAGTCCAGATTCCTGAACACATTTAAGATCAAATTAAAACCCAGCGCAAAACAAAAACCTAACAATGAATTATTTGCAGAGAACGGCACTATCTCAAAAACCAGTTATTTCAATAGATGATTTATCAAAATCAATAATTACATAGACACGGATTTCACAGATTTACACGGATTAAAGCTTGTTCGGAATCGATATCATAAGAGTCTATTTGGTTTGTGGTGCAAAATGTTTGATATTTGATAAACATAAAATCTGTGTAAATCCGTGTAAATCAGTGTCTGAAAAATAACTGGATTTTGGAACTGTACCGCAGAGAACATTACATTTTTGGATTGAACATATTCAATATTCGATCTTCCGGATGGAGTCTGTGAAGGATTTACAAAATTAATTTGTTGGGACGATTTGTATCTCGATTGAGTTACATTTGGGCACCACCCCATCATTTTTTTGACACTTTCAAAAAACACCATCTTACTGTACCTCCCTGTTATGTTCAATAGCAGCCTGTATTCCAGATGCTGTTATCCCGTCTGTTATAATCGAATAATGGGATGTAACTTCATACCATCTTGTGTAACGACTTTTATTTTCGGCCCGGATGGAAAATTGTGCACCCATATCATGGTATTTCCTGTCTTGTATATATTTCAAAATCAAATATCCTGGCAGCAATGGAGCAACTGATATGATCAAACGCCAATCCCCATATGCCATAACTGAATAAGCGAGAAATGCAATAAGAAAAGTTAGTAGTATTGCTAAAAATCCAATTAATTCAATTGGATATTTTATTGGTTTGTCCAGAGTAACTGATTTAATGTCCTTGTAATCCAGTGTAATGTCCCTAAACTCGTAAGACTTCAAGTGTACACCATTTTCATCGATTGAAACGCTTGTCTGGAGTGATTTGGCTACAATGAAGTAAAGTAATGAATATATTGCCACGAGAATTGGGATCAAGATCGTATAATCCATTTTACGAGCTAAAAACAAAACCATATTCAAACATATAATAAAGCAAAGACCTAACAGGGTAGTATTTGCAGAGAATATTACATTTTTAGATTGAACATTTTCAACATTCGATTTGCCGGATGGATTTTGCGAAGAGTTTACAAAATCAACAGGCTGCATCGATCTGTATCTCGATTGAGTTACATTTGGGCACCACCCCATCAGTCTTTTTATATTATTCTCTATTTTCGCCAGCAATTCAATCACGTCCTTTGTTTTTCCTTATCCCTCTGCCAGAGATACATCAAAATGCTTCCTAAGAGAAAACCGCTCGCAATCCCATAAGCTAATATCCAGTTAATCTTTCCATCAATTAAGTGGGTAATAGGTAATGAAGTTATAAATGCGGCTGTTGCCATCAGGATTCCCTGCTTAATCGTATTCATTTTATTTCCCTTGCTCGGATGCATTTACCACAATGTCATCAATTTTCATTCCTTTTTTGGCTTCTATAGCACCCACATTCGGACACCACCCCATAATTCTCTTAATATATTCCAAAGAAACAGTCATTTCTTTGCCCCCCCGTAATGTTCAATAGCAGCCTGTATTTTAGATGCTGTGATCCTGTCTGTTACAATCGAATAATAAGGGGTTAATTCATACCACTTTTTATTTTCATATTCGATATACAATTGTGTATCCAAATCATGGTATTTCCTGTCTTGCTTTTGTGTTACATGAATGTACCCAGGCACCAATACAGCAATTGGTATGATCAATTGCCATTCACCGGATATTACAAAATAAGTAAGCAATACAGCAAGGATTATCAGCATTGCTGCCATTACTACATTTGAAGGTTTTGTAGGTTTGTTTGCTTTAATGGACTTAATGTCCCTGTAGTGTAGTGTAATATCCCTTAGCCCGGAGGACTTTAAGTGCACGCCATTTTCATCAATTGAAATGTTTGCCTGGAATGTTTTGACCATAATGAAGTACAATAAGAAATACATCACAACGAGAAATGGGATCAAGATCGCATAATTCGGATTCCGGGCCAAAGTAAAGCCAAGATTAAAGCTTATCGCACACCAAATAATGAACAAGAAAGTATTGGTAGGGAAAAGTACATTTTTGGATTGGATGTTTTCAACATTTGATCTGTCAGAGGCTCTTAGTGAAGTATATTCAAAATCAACAGGCTGCATCGATCTGTATCTCGCTGGAGTCATATTCGGACACCAGCCCATCACTTTCCGTACTGTTTCTGCAAAAATACCTGTCATTGTCCCAGTTTCTCCTTTAGCATATCATACTCAATTTCGTTTCTTGGAGAAAGTGTGATATTCTTATCTCCAACATTTATCTTGATAACTTTAAAGTATCGGGACCTGCGGTAACTCCTGTAAAACAGGAATATAATAATAAAAGGCATCAACATGCTAATTCCGATATTTGCGGATTCTTCCAACGCCAGAGGATGTGTCATCAGGTTGTACAAATCCAGTGCAGCCTTGACACCGAAGAACACAATGCCTGCTATGTATCCAATATAAGCCCATTTCATCTGCCTGTACACGATATTATCAACCGTTTTTACACTTGTAATATCTTTCATCTGGAAATTACTTGATCTAAGGAACGGTGTCTGTATCCGAATCATTTCAGAATCAAACGTTATTTTTTTGTGGTCGAACAGGAATAGTATTGTGATTAACGCAATAGTCATCAGCATTACTGCAAGATAACTCACAAATGTTCTGTTAAGATGGTCAAAAGTAGAGATGGCCATGAAGAAAATATACATTGCGAATACAACCGATATCATGCCCCAGTTCCCTGTGCTGTTAAAAGGCACATCCATTCGCTCGGCTGGCTTGCTGCTGATCCCAATCGGATTTACGTTTGATGAGTGGGCATGGATTGCGGATGTTTGAAATTGCATGGATTTAAAATCCTGCTGAGGGCACCATCCTATAACCTTGCGTATATTTTCGATTAAAGCGGTCATTGTCCAGTCCTCATGGTTTCAAATCCACAGCGTAAAATGATGTCTTTTCCACAATCAGTGTTTTCCTGTTTCTGCGCTCCCAGTAAATGATCTCAAGGTACTGTACCCATGAAACAACAATGAAACCCAACATGATAACAGAGACATTTCTGAACTTTATACCGTTATTTGTGGCAAGAATGTCAATGACCAAAATCCCGACAATCATAAATCCAAGTATTGGTAAATAGTTAACAAACATATTTCGTCTTGTCACATGAACTTTTTTGAACTCTCCAGTGGCAGCTTTGTTCAGCCGATACCATTCGAATATTCCAGTTACCGGGGTGACGATCAGCCAGAAGAGAAGCCCTCTTATGAAAGATTCCGAGTCGTATATCCCCCATAAAAAATAACCCGTTATTACTGTAATAATAAACGAGTTCAGTAAAATCCTGTTACGATATTTGTTCCAGCATCCTGCGCTAGTGCAAGTTAATTCACCACTACTATCAGGCGCATTTAATGTCAAGTCATCAAATTGCAATGATCTTTTGGTCACTATTGCGGTTGCATTCGGGCACCAGCCCATCAATCTTTTTACCTTATTGACCATGTTCACTGTCATTTCAATCACATTGCCCCATTAGTTTCTTTTGCTTCCTCAAGCATGTCTGCAATCTGTTGTGCATTTTTTGTATATATCTTTAAATGTTTGATTGGTGGATTCGGATTAAAACTAATCCTGATCTGATAAATTGATTTTGATGCAATGTATACTATGTATCCATAACCAAAGCAGAAAAAAACCCAGAAAATACTTTGAATGAGTTCTGCTACAGGTTCCCCTGCAAACATATCTGACAAAAATAGGAAAAGCCATAATGTTCCCACTATGAATAAGCCCCAATATCCTAACCTGTGAAATTCATTCTTTTGTACCTTTATTGTATTTATTGAATCTAATGTATGGGTTGTTGACCCCAAGATCCATTGCAACATAGTGCTGACCTTGATGTATTTACTGTTGATCTCAACATTTGATCTGGACATGACATATTGCATTAACACCATGGATAACAATATTAATTCAAGTCCATAATTTAAAAAGATCGAATTATCTTGCGATCTGAAATAAAGGGCACCAATAGCCAAGGTTAAAGTAATTCCAATAATAGTCTCTTTTCCCAATCCTGCAACATAAGTGTTCTTCAAAAATAATGGTGAGAATGTGGATGAATTGGTACCATCATGTATTGTAGAGGATGCTGAATTCGTGTATGATACCGGATAATTATTCTGGCTCACATTCGGACACCACCCCATAATCTTGCGTATGTTTTCGACTAAAGTGGTCATTATTCTTTCCCCTACTACTCCAGCTTTTCAGGAGCAATGCTTTTCAGCATCAATAAATCATGCTCATTGCGTGGGAAAAGAATTATATTCCTTCCCCGTGCGCTAATTTTTATAATCTCTGGATAGCGGGATATTCTGATAGCGCCATATATCACATAGATAAACAATAATGTGGATACCCTGAACATCACACTTATAATTGAAGTTCCTGAAAGCGAAATTAAAATAACCAATATCAATGCAATTAAACTCCGCACCCTATGTTTGTGTGCATAGTTTTCACCTGATTTTACCTTATCAATATCACTTTTATGATATCTCTTCTCACCCAATAATGGGAACCTTATCCGCAACATATCTTTGTCCACGGATATTTTGGTGCGGTCGAATATGAAAAGTGATGCATAGAGCAAAAGCGATAAGAATATCACATATATATTCGACCTCTGGATGCCAATTAAAAGTAGAGCTATTGAGCTTAACATGACAGCAAATATGCGCCAGTCAAACATCTGGACTGGTATGTCCATATACTGATGTTTTTCATTGTAGGTAGTAGTGCCTGTGCTAAAGGCATTTTCCAAAAAGGACACATCATTATAGTCACAAACGACTCTTTCCTGTGGGCACCAGCCCATCACTTTCCGTACTGTTTCTGCTACATTTATTGTCATATCAACGCCCTCAA
>DQIO01000244.1 GCA_020793555.1 Methanosarcinaceae archaeon
AGATTCATATCCAAAAATACAATTATATATTACAATATAATATATATATATATATATATATAACATTTTAGAAATTAATTATATAATAATCTAGCGGTTTGTGATACAATGCAATAATCAAAAAACATACACGTTTTCCTTTTTTCTGAACTTGTCAAATCTTTTGGTGTTGCATAATTCCAAACTTTTAAACAGCCCTTCGAATTTGATATTTGCTCCACTTTTGCTTTAACTGGTATGTGATGGTTCTAAAAATCGAATAATGATTTTGTGACATATTTTTCAGTTTTATCTTTTACTTTAATAGAATCATCATTTGTTTGAAAAGATGATTTCGAGTTCATGTAATCTGCATTGACATCAACATTTTTTTGACCAATGGCATACCTGTCTAATGCAAATGAACTTTGCTGACCGGATACTTCCGGATTCAATAACGCATATTTTATATTTTCCATTTTGGTTTTTACCATATCTATGTCATTGTCATTTTCAAGTACAACATTGGCTCGTTTTTCTGTAATTAATTGAGTATTACCGCGTGTATTTTCATTCTCAATTAGATTTTCCGGTGGTTTTATCACAATAAGGGCTCGATCTTGTTTCTCGCAAAATCGTACAGTATGCATTGTACCCCCATTAGTCTTGGTTTCTACAACAAGTGTACCTAATGACAATCCACTTTGTATTCTGTTACGAGATACAAAAAAACTTCGATTGCTGTTTGTGCCCCACGGATATTCTGAGATCAGTGCCCCATTATTTTCAAGTATGTTGTCAGCAAGTTGTTTATTTACACTGGGATAAATAGTATCCAAACCATGAGCTAAAACTGCTACCGTTAATCCATTGGACTCCAAAGCACCTTTATGTGCAGCCGAATCAACACCTTTAGCCAGACCACTTACAATCACATATCCTCCCTTTGCGAAAGATTTTCCACACTTTTTTGCTTGGGATGTGCCAAAACTGGTTGGATTTCTGGTACCAACAATTGCAATACAATCTTTATTCAAAGCACCAATATTACCTTTTACATGCAACAATGCCGGTGGGTCTTGAATTTTTAAAAGTGGTTTCGGATAATCTGAACTGTCTTTTGATATAATCCGGATGTCATGTTGCTGTGAAATATCCAGTATTTCATGAGCTGCGTTCCAGCCAATTTCAGCAGCTTGAATATCAGGCACAGATATCCGTCCGAATTTTGCTTTTGCTTCATTAAGTATTTCAAGCAGATCAAATGGAGTGTCCGGCTCAAGACAATTAGGTAGTGAAAGAATCTTTTTTATGGTTTCTGCACCAATTCCGGATGTTTTTTGTAATGCCAATATCGATACTACTTGCATAATAATCACACCGATTATTTTAAAACTGGGTATGTCCAAGTGCTATTGCTGCGACCAATATGGCACCGGAATTCTTCAATTTTAATCTCGCCGCTTTAAATGAAATAAAATTAGACTTGGGATCACACCGCACCCCACATCCATATATTCCATCACCTCGATTTTTACCATCGTTTGATTTAAAATGGTTGCCCGGCAACTTTAGATATTTACATTTATACATATTTCTTACCATTTCATTAGATTTTTGATTAAATGACGAATGTGTTTTTAAGCATATTAAGATGAGCCAAGCAGGGTGAAAGTATTCATTTTAAAAAGATACTTATTAAATCGCAATGTTACGTACTCTGTGAATTCACAATGAAGATCAATACTCTCGACCTGCCGGAAAACATCATTCAATTCTACTTAGATTCCGGTATCGAAGAACTCTATCCCCCGCAAGCAGAAGCGATCGAGAAAGGACTACTGTCCAACAAAAACATCCTCGCCGCAATTCCCACAGCATCCGGCAAGACGCTACTTGCAGAACTCGCAATGCTAAAATCCATCACAAACGGCGGAAAGGCATTATACATAGTGCCTCTTCGCGCGCTTGCATCTGAAAAATATGATGGTTTCAAGGAATTTACGCCGCTTGGAATAAAGACCGGCATCTCAACCGGGGATTTCGAATCAAAAGACGAATGGCTGGGTGTGAACGACATCATTGTTGCGACTTCCGAGAAGACCGACTCGCTTCTGCGTAATGAAACCTCATGGATGCAGGACATCACAACTATCGTAGTTGATGAGGTGCACCTGCTCGATTCTGCCAATCGTGGACCAACTCTTGAGGTCACGATCGCAAAACTCATGAAACTAAACCCAAATGCACAGATCATTGCACTCTCCGCGACCGTTGGGAATGCACAGGAAGTGGCAGACTGGCTCGGTGCAAATCTGGTGATAAGCGAATGGCGACCTATAGAACTGCGCGAGGGCGTGTTCTATGGAGACACAATCAATTTCAGTGAATCTCAAAAACCCATCGACCAAATAACCGGAGACGTTGCCGTAAACCTTGTTCTTGACACACTCAGGAGTGGCGGACAATGTCTTGTGTTTGAGAGCAGTCGCCGCAATTGTACCGGATTTGCAAAGAAAGCGAGCCGAAGTGTCGCAAATTTACTCCGTGAAGATGAAAAAGTGAAACTTGATGAAATTGCGAACAATATACTTGATTCAGGTGAGACAGATACCGCAAAAGAACTTGCAAAATGTGTGAAAGGCGGTGCGGCATTCCATCACGCAGGTTTGAACGCAGACCACAGGAAATTGGTTGAAAATGGCTTTCGGCAGAATGCTATCAAAATAATATCCAGTACACCCACACTTGCAGCAGGTTTGAACCTGCCTGCAAGACGTGTAATAATCAGGAATTACAAGCGGTACGATCCAAACTATGGAATGCAGCCGATACCTGTTCTTGAATACAAACAAATGGCAGGCAGGGCAGGGAGACCGCACCTTGACCCTTACGGTGAATCTGTCCTTCTCGCAAAGTCCTACGATGAACTTATAGGTGTTTTGGATAATTATGTTAATGCCGATGCAGAAGATATCTGGTCAAAACTTGGAACCGAAAATGCACTCAGGACACATGTGCTCTCAACCATTGCCAACGGATTCGCATCGACACGCAACGGGCTGATGGAATTTATTGGACTGACCTTCTTTGCGCACCAGCAGGAAACATGGAGTTTGAAAAGCGTAGTCGATGAATGCCTTAATTTTTTGATCGAGCATGATATGGTCATTGACGATAATGCACTGGTTCCGACAAAACTGGGTAAGGTCGTTTCAATGATGTATATCGACCCTCTTTCAGGATCGACCATAATTGATGGATTGAAAAAAGCAGATGTTGTCACAGACCTGACACTGCTTCATCTTGTATGCAGTACACCTGACATGCGACAGTTGTACATGCGCTCGAAAGACTATGAAATTATCAATGATTTCGTTCTAATGCACAGTGAAGAATTCGCCCATATACCAAGCAGGTCCAAAGAGATCGATTACGAATGGTTTTTGGGAGAGGTTAAAACTGCCCTATTGATGCTTGACTGGATCAATGAGGTTTCATCCGATGACATCTCTAAAAAGTTCGGGGTTGGCGAGGGTGATATTCACGCATTTTCCAGTTCAGCCGAGTGGTTAATGCATGCAACAGCCCAACTTGCAAATCTCACAGGTGCACCGGCTGCTGACAGGGCGCATGAACTTGAAAAGCGAATACAATACGGTGCAAGCCCTGAACTTGGTGAACTTGTCGGAATTCGGAATGTCGGGCGTGTTCGTGCACGTAAATTATATGATGCCGGCTTTAAGTCCAAAGCTGAACTTAAGCAAGCTGACATTGAGGTGATCTCTGAAATTGTCGGACCTAAGATTGCAGAGAAGATACTCACACAACTTGGAATTACTGTAAAAGACAGAACGGGTGGAACGAGAGGAACTGTTGTGGACTCCAAGACCATGGATTCGTTGTTGGATTCCGGTCAAAAAACGTTTAATGATTTTAATTGAGATAAGCCTCTGGCAAAATGTATATAACACCTTTAAAACTCCCATCAAAAACCTCTTCCACTTATCCTTAAAATTTGCCTCTAAGACCTTAGATTGACAAACTTCTAAACTCCCAAATGACCGACAGGTCCATAGCCTTGCCATAATTCACTTCACACATCAATCTTATTCCTCCCTTAAAATTCTTATGTATTCATCCACCAGTGATTTGCCAATAGGTCAAATGGCCATCCCGTAATTAACCCTACCTCCATCTCTGGAATGGGATCGGCCATGAAACAAATAGAAGACGAAGATCTCGTTTACAAAGGACTTGCTTCAGATGCAAATATCTATTAACCTTACATACTTATCCTAAATCACGATTAAACAGGAGCTATTATTTTGAGTACAATCAGCGAGAAAATATTTAGCCGTGCATCAGGCAAAGAGGCAAAAGCTAATGATTTTGTGACTGCGGACATAGATTATGCGATGGCGCATGATGGTACAAGTGTTCTTGCAGTTAGATCATTTCGGGAAATGGGAGTTGAAAAAGTATGGAACCCCGAACGAATAGTGATTCCGTTCGACCACATCTCACCTGCGAACAATGAAACTGCTGCGGCTTTGCAACACGATATCCGGTCATGGATAAGTGAACAGGGTATCTCTAACTTTTATGAGATAGGCGAAGGAATCTGTCATCAGGTGTTCCCTGAGAACGGATTTGCCCTGCCAGGCAAACTTGTTGTGGGTGCGGATTCACACTCATGCACCTATGGAGCGTTCGGTGCCTTTGGTACTGGAGTTGGTGCAACCGATATGTCAGAGATCTTTGCCTCAGGAAAACTCTGGTTCAAGGTTCCCGAGAGTATGAAAATTACGGTCAACGGTAAGTTGGGAAAACGCATATCTGCAAAGGACCTGACACTTAATGTGATAGGGACCGTGGGTGCACCCGGTGCAACATATCGGGCTGTGGAATTTTATGGCGATACCATTGAATCGCTTTCAATGTCAGGACGTATGACACTTTCAAATATGGCGATCGAGATGGGGGCAAAAACAGGAATTGTGCCGCCTGACAAGACTACATTTGATTATATCAAAGATCGGGCTGTGGAGGAATACGAACCTGTGTATTCTGATGAGGATGCAACATACATCAAAGAATACAACATTGATGTGACCGACCTTGAGCCGCAGATCGCACGCCCACATGAAGTAGATAACGTGTGCGGTGTATCTGAAGTTGAAGGTACGAAGGTAGATCAGGTGTTTATAGGAACATGCACAAATGGGCGGCTTGAAGACCTTGAGGTGGCGGCAGAAATACTCAAAGGCGAGAAGGTCGCAGTCAGGACGGTCATTGCACCTGCATCGCGCAGTGTCCTGATTGATGCGATCCGCAACGGTACTGCTGAAACACTATTGCAAGCCGGAGTCGCTCTTATCACACCGGGATGCGGCCCATGTCTTGGTGCGCACATGGGTGTCATTAGTGAAGGCGAGGTTTGTATTTCAACAGCCAACCGTAACTTCAAAGGACGAATGGGCACAGGCGGGTTTATCTATCTCGCATCCCCGGCAACTGCAGCAGCATCGGCGCTGACCGGCGAGATCAGCGACCCACGAAGTGTTTGATTAGTGGTTATTGGCTTAAAAATAATTCCCACTACATTTTGTGGGTAACTTTACAATTTCAGGATATATCGTCAAACATGAAACCATATTGCCTGAATTTATGGACAGGATTTACGGGATGTACAGGATGAAAATGATGAGCAATATCCTGTAAATCCAGTTCATCCAGTCTAATATTTATACACACAATATTGAGGAAATACTTAAAATTCAAGGAGAGATTAAATGACTGAAGATATTGATGAAGCAAAACTTACACATCTTGTTGGGCATTGGATAGAGCACAATGAAAGTCACAGCAAAAGTTTTAGGGATTGGGCTGTGAAGATAGAGGCTGCCGGTTTTAGTGATGCTGCGAAGGAGATTTTGGTGGCTGCTGAGAAAATGGATGAGTCCAGCGAGTTTTTGAAGAAAGCGAAAGGGAATCATTTGGAAATATAAGTATCATGTTTTGATCGAAGATAACAAGAACATCCAGACAGGGATGTATGAGATCACTTTGCCATCGATTTCCTTTGTTGAAAAGTGTTCATTTGTTATCACATATCCTTTTTTGATATTGAAGGAGGTCATAAATTCGATCAATCCCTTGTAATCGGTGGATTTTATTTTATTTCTATATTTGACTTCTATCGGAATAACTCCTTCATGTGTTTTTACCACAAGGTCAACTTCCAATTTGTTTTTTCCCTGCCAGTAATATACTTTAAGTCCCTGTTTTATAAGATGGTTGAATACGATCGTTTCGATAATTAAGCCTTCATCTGTATCTGATAAATCAAAAAATACATGGTCTGCGGCATATATTTTCGGATTTTTTTTAAAACTCTTAAGTGTATTACTTGAATATAAGTAACTCTTAGTCAAGAAAAATGAACTACACAGATATTCAATGTATGTTTTCACAGTCTCGTATTTAGCACCCAGCGCAGTTGTGAGAGTATTGTATTTAACAACATTACCGGACTGTTTTAAAATTGAATAAAAAAGACCTTCAAGTACGTTAACTCGTTTGACATCAAACAGATTAATTATGTCACGATAAAATGTAAGATCAAGGTTGGTCTTGAGCATTATTTTGACTTTTTCTTCAGAACGGATAGGGTAGAGTTCAGGAAAACCGCCTGATGTTATAAAGCGGTTAAACATTATTATTATTTTTTCTGCTTCGAACGGAAAATCGAGTTCTTCATAAGATGTGATGTTAGTTTCCATCCCATTGTATTTCATGAATTCATGAAATGAAAATGGGAATAATTTCATAATATATATCCTTCCGACAAGACTTTCACCGGATCCTCTAAGAATGTTCATACTGGATGAGCCTGATACAATAAATTTGATCGGATACCCCATGTCGTATATGGATTTTATCACATCGCCCCAGTTTTGGATCTTCTGGACCTCATCTATGAATATGTATACACGTTGTGCTTCAGCAGGTACTTCATGTAAGATGTTCCTGAAATATATGTCAAATATTCGTTTAATGATATGTTCTTCCTGTTTAAACATGTCAAGGGAAAAATAAAGTATTCGCTTCTGTGGCACGGTTTTTAACAGGTGTTTGATTGCCTGTTTTAACAGGGTTGTCTTTCCGACCCTTCTGATGCCAACAATACCAAGAATGGTTTGATCATTCATGGAATCCAAAAAGTCAGGAAAAATATCACGCTCTACGAAGATCTCATCTATGGATATTTCACCGGTATTCCACCACGGGTTATATAATGTCAGTTCTCTTAAAAGTTCCAATTTATCCATGTGTATCAAATCACTCAAATTGAGTCAGTATTTTTATGATGTTATCTAATATGTGCACCATCATATATAAGATATGTTCATTTATTCCAGTCACTGGAATAAATGGCATTGTTTTATTCCAGTAACTGGAATTTAATTGTAGTATTTTATTCCAGTTACAGGTATATTTCATTTTTCATCGTAATTGGCACAAAAAGATTTCTCAGCAAACAGCAAGGAACAAAGGCAGTGGCACAAACAAAACATCGCCATCAAGCCGTAAAGTATTCTTGGTGACAACAATACCAATTTCTGTGCCAAACTCATTCATAAACTCTTAAACGCCTCCTATATCATCGGAGTGTTCTTGATATTTGACCTCAATTGGAATCGCTGCGGTAGTCACGGTAAAGATCGGTCCATAGCGCATTCATGTCTGCTCCGCTCACGTTGTCCTGTTCACCAGACATGGCATGTGCGGTACCGAAATTGTTGTTGAAAATGAGGGTACTGGCACACTTCATTGCTGTAAAGCACCAATGAAAATGGTGGTCGAAGAAGATCGCCCGTGGGTCGAAGGATAGAGTCGTCTATTTTTCGATCAATTCTTTTTTTGTAATTTTTGTATATTGTGCAATAATGGTTAGTTAGTGCGGCATCAGGAAAAATGCTATCGTCATCTTTTGCTTAGTCGGGGTAACTATCATCATCGCCGCAAAATGTACTATATAGATACTCTTATTTATCCCCAACGCCATTTTACGCATCGAGGAATAATGTTGATTAAGGCACATGCACAGACACTGAAACTAGAAGCATTCACCGTTGACAATATCCCCTTGATCAAAAAAGGGGACGACCTTGCAGCAATGATCTGTGAGAACACGGAAATACAGGATAATGACATCGTTGTGATCGCATCAACGATCGTATCCAAATCGGAAGGTCGGACATTCACGCTTGATAATATTACTCCTACGCAGCGTGCTCTGGATATTGCACGCAAGAATGGCGAAGACTCGCGTTTCATTCAGGCGGTCCTTGACAGAAGTCGGGAATGTCTGGTCGAGTCGCCGATACTCCTTGTTGAAACACTCAATGGGCACGTATGCATAAAAGCAGGCATCGATGACTCAAATGTTGAAGACGGGGTACTTCTGGAATTGCCTGTTGATCCCGATGCGAGTGCCAAAATGATCGCAGATGCGATACGGAAATTGACGTCAAAACATGTCAGCGTGGTAATCACGGACACGAACGGCCGCTCCTTTAAAATTGGGCAGACAGGTGTAGCTGTTGGACTATCCAATCTCGCACCGATAAAGAACTGGTGCGGGGAAAAAGACTTGTTTGGCAAAGTGCTTGAGATAACCGAAGAAGGAGTTGCCGACGAAATAGCAGGCACAGCAAATCTTCTGATGGGGGAAGGAAATGGCGGCAATCCGGTTGTGGTGATAAGGGGGCTTGAGATGTATGTGGATTCTGACGTTACGATAAAGGAAACGTATCGTCCTGATAGCGAGGATGTTATCCGAAAAGGGTTGCGTAGTTTGTGATCCAATATGATGCAAAAACGTTATGATCACCATAGGCGACACATTCCATGACCAATAAGATTCAAAAAACGTACATTAAATTCTTTGAATAACATATACAAAAAAATGAAAGTATCCCTTGCACAATCTTTTTTGGTAAGAATGGCAGAATGGTTCTATCAGGGATTTGTTCTGGTAAGAAGTTTGACCAAATAGTGGACAAACTCAGTCCAAATATTCGTAAAAAGAGTGAGCAGATCAAAGAAATCCTTGAACGTGAAATGTCTCAAAGTGCTGCAATAAGGCTTCGAACATGTCTAAGCTTGATCCAACATATTGATGAGCAAATAAGCAATCTGGAGATAAATACCATAATGGGAGAATCACCAAAAGAGGTTCAAAGGTAGCAAAATGGATGCTGACTCTGTTTGCTCAAGCAGCTTCCGGGAAGAAAGCCAGTAAGCTGAAAGATTTTTTCAACCGGATGAAGAAAACAATTGGACATCAAAAGGCAATAATTGCTCTGGCGAGAAAAATTGTGACGATTATATGGCATCTCA
>DQIO01000243.1 GCA_020793555.1 Methanosarcinaceae archaeon
AAATATACGTGAGGTGAATGAATATGGTACTATTAGATCCTCTTGCTGACGCATTGTCAACAATTAAAAACGCAGAGGCTGTAGGTAAGCCATCCTGCACGGTCAAACCCGCATCAAAACTGATAGGCAATGTCCTGAGTGTCATGAAAGACCGCGGATACGTCGGCGAGTTTGAGTTTGTAGATGACGGTAAGGCAGGAATGTATGAAGTAGAGCTGGTTGGCAGAATTAACAAGTGTGGAGCTATCAAGCCACGCTATTCTGTAGGTGCTGCGGATTTCGAGAAATGGGAAAAGCAGTTTTTACCGGCAAAGAACTTTGGTGCATTAATTCTTACAACATCCAAAGGTGTTATGTCTCAACAGCAAGCTCGCGAGAATAATATCGGTGGACAGTTGCTTGTATATGTGTACTGATGGAGGAATGTTATGGCAAAAGAACTAAAGAAAACAGTTCCAATTCCTGATGGCGTGAATGTCACGTATGAGGGAAATGTCTTTTCTGCATCAGGTGAAAAGGGAAATAACCAGAGATTTGTCTGGTTCCCGGGTATCATTATAAAAGTGACTGATTCAGAAGTGACTGTGGACGCAGTTTCATCCAGAAAGAAGCAAAAAGCGATGGTCGGAACACTTGCATCCCACATCAATAATATGATGAAGGGTGTTGTAGATGGTTTTGAGTATCGTATGAAAGTGGTTTATTCTCACTTTCCTATGCAGATCAAGGTTGAAGGTAAAAAACTTGTGATCGGTAATTTCCTTGGTGAAAAAAGTCCTCGGGTTGCAAAGATTCTTGGTGAAACCAAAATCAAGACGAGTGCTGACGAGGTAATTGTTACCGGGATCAATAAGGAAGATGTTGGTCAGACAGCAGCAAATATTGAGCAGAAGACCAAGATTAAAAGATTCGATCCGCGTGTGTTCCAGGATGGAATATATATTGTGGAGAAGATTGTGTAGGTGATGTTAATGGAAGATACTATTAAGGAATTTACTAACATCAAAGGTTTGGGCGAAGCAAAAGCCAAAGCACTTGCAGATGCTGGATTCAAGTCTGTTGATGAACTGGCAAATGCATCGATCGAAGACCTGACATCTATTGAGGGTGTTGGCGAGGCACTTGCCAATAAGATCAAGGCAGGGGCTTTGGAGCTTTCATCTGAAACAGTAGAAATGTCTGAGGAGTCAACTGAAGAACCAAAAGCAACAAAGACTGTTGAAGTCGGCGAACTTGCAATGGATGAGGAATCCAGGCGTTTGTTCAAGCTAAGAAAGGTTCTCAAAGGCAAGAAACCTCATTTCAATAGAACTGATTCACACAAGTATAAGAGGCTTGATTCAAACTGGAGACGTCCAAGAGGTTTGCAGGGCAAACAGCGTAAGCATATTAAAGCAAAGGGCGCGCTTGCACAAGTCGGCTATGGCAGTCCTGTTGCAGTAAAAGGACTTCATCCATCAGGATATGCTGATGTTCTTGTGAGAAATGTGGGTGATATTGATGCAATTGATGCAACAATTGAAGCTATCAGAATCGCGAGAACTGTTGGTGCAAAGAAAAAAGCTGTAATCGAAGAGAAGGCAGCAGAACTTGGCATTAAAGTGCTAAATCCAACAAGAGGTGAGTAATATGACTGATCTGTCAAATCAGAAACGTATTGCTTCAAAGGTTTTAGGCTGTGGTGTCCATAGGGTGTGGCTTGATCCCGATGCTTCTGAAGAGATTGCGGTCGCGATCACAAGAGAAGATATCCGCGGACTTGTTACAACTGGACTTGTGAAAGCAGAGCCTGTGAAAGGTGTAAGCAGAGGGCGTGCAAGAGCACGTGATGCTAAACGCAAATATGGCCACCGTAAAGGACATGGTTCTCGTAAAGGTACAAAAGGTGCACGAAATCCAAGTAAGGAGCAGTGGATGAAGAAGATCCGGGCTCTTCGAAGAAGGCTTAAGGAGTTGCGTGCGGACGGTTCACTTGATAAATCGACATATTGTAAGATCTACCGCAAAGCAAAGGGTGGAGAGTACCGATCGATTGCGCATCTTAATGCACATTTGAAGTCTGATAAACTTATTAAAAGTGAGGAATAGGTTTATGGGAACTTATAAATTATTTGTTGAAGAAAAACTAAGCTGGAGGATTTAATTATGGCAACAGGACCCCGATATAAAGTCGCATTCAGGCGACGAAGGGAAGGCCGCACTAATTATCATCAGCGACTTAAACTGCTTCTGTCAAAGGAAGACCGTGTCGTTGTTAGAAAGAGTGCAAAACACATGCAGGTCCAGTTAGTAGCGCCAAAACCCGAAGGCGATATTACACTTTCATCTGCGATCTCGACCGAGCTCAAAAAGTATGGATATGAAGGTTCCACAGGGAACACTACATCTGCATATCTTACCGGATTGTTGTTCGGCTTGAAGACGCTTAAGAATGGCTATGAAAGTGGTGTACTGGACATTGGACTATCGGCATCATCGTCCGGATCCCGCATTTATGCGGTGTTGAAGGGAATTGTTGATGCAGGAATGGATGTTCCCCACGATTCTTCTGTGTTCCCATCTGATGAACGTATCAGGGGAGAGCATGTTGCAGAGTATGTGGAAGGATCAAATCTGCCTGAGCAGTTTGAAGCTGTTAAGGAAAAAATCCTTTCCGAATTTAATTAGGTGATTATATGGCATATGAATATAATGAGGAATGGATCCCAAAGACAAGTCTTGGAAAACTTGTGTCTGAAGGGCAGATCACTTCAATGGCTGAAGCTATTGATTCCGGTCTTCCGGTCAGGGAAGCACAGATCGTAGATATGTTGTTACCGGAACTGGAAGATGAGGTTCTCGATATCAACATGGTTCAGAGAATGACTGACTCCGGTCGTCGTGTTAAGTTTAGGGCAACTGTCATTGTCGGTAACGGCGATGGTTTTGTAGGACTTGGTCAGGCAAAGGATGTACAGGTCGGACCTGCTATCAGGAAAGCTATTGATAATGCAAAGATCAACGTTATTCGTGTAAAGCGCGGATGCGGTTCATGGGAATGTGGTTGCGGACTTGCGCACACAGTTCCTTATGAGGTACGCGGTAAGGCAGGCAGTGTTACTGTTGAGCTGAAATCTGCACCTCGTGGACTTGGACTTGCAGCAGGAGATACAGCACGAAAGGTGCTTGAAAAAGCAGGCATTAAGGATGTGTGGACCAGAACTGAGGGTACAACAAGAACTACTCTGAATTTTGCAAAAGCGACATTCAACGCACTAATGAGCATCGATACTGTCAGGCTTCCTGTTGATTACAAGGAAGTGGAGGCATAAGATGTATGCAGTGATCAGAATGCGCGGTCCGGTAAATGTACGTGGCTCAATCGAGGATACTTTGAAAATGCTCCGTCTGCACAAGATCAACCATTGCGTGATATTGGGCGATAATCCACACAATAAAGGTATGATCCTGAAGGTGAAGGATTACGTTGCGTATGGTACTATTGATACAGATACTCTTTCACAAATGCTCAAGAACCGTGGTATGCTTGAAGGTGGTGCACGTCTTGCAGATTCATACATTACTGAAAACACCGATTTTGGTTCAATTGATGCATTTGCAGAGGCAGTATCTGAGGGTAATGCGGCACTCAAGGATGTTCCAAAACTCAAACCTGTTCTCAGACTTCACCCTCCAAGAAAGGGACATTCCGGTATGAAGAGAACTACACAGCAGGGTGGCGTATTGGGTAACCACGGTGACGAGATTAAAGTACTTTTGAACAAGATGAGGTAGGTGTTATTTATGAGCAAGACCAAAACCAAAAAGTTTAGAGGATCACGTACCTGTGGCGGCGGTACTACAAAGAACCGACGTGGTGCAGGAAATCGTGGCGGTCGTGGCAGAGCAGGTGGATGTAAACACCACAATGTTAGGGCTATGCAGCTTGGATATGCCTATGGTAAACATGGGTTCAAGCGCCCTCTTAAAATGATTCACGATGCTTCAGTTGTGAACGTCGGTGAACTCGATGAACTTGCAGATCAACTCGTAGATGAGGGATTTGCAAAGCTGGAGGGTGGCGTATATAGCATGAACCTTGAGGATCTGGGTATCGAGAAGGTGCTCGGAACCGGACGGGTTACAAAGAACCTTGCTATTACAGCCAGTGAATTTTCCGCATCTGCACGCAATAAGATCGAAAGTGCCGGCGGATCATGTGTTGAAATAAAAGAGTAGTGTCACGAAACTGGCATTACTTTTTTTTATAGTATATATTTTATAAATATATAATACGAGTTAATTCAACCGGAGGGAGAATTTTCTCGTTTATACTGCATTATTATATATATTATCATAAATATTATCTAAATATCATCATATCAAAAAGTGAGATGAGAAAAATTCGGAACTGATATATTAGTTGGTTCGAATTACTCATTTGTTGATATTTTTCATATAAAAGGGTGAGTTAATGAGTTTGAGGGACAGTTTAGAGCCGATATTTAATCGGTTACCTGCAGTTGCGGGTCCGGAAGGGCATGTACACTTTAAAAGTAAGTTATGGTGGACTCTTGGGATACTTATATTATATTTTACTCTTGCAAATATACCATTATTTGGTCTTTCCAAGGATTCAATAGATCTTTTTGAGTCGTATAGGGCGTTCTTTGCCGGAGCATCAGGTTCAATGATGTTGCTTGGTATAGGTCCTATCGTCACGGCATCGATTGTTTTGCAACTGCTTGTCGGTGCAGATGTTATCAAACTCAACATGTCAGATCCGGCTGATCAGGCATTTTTCCAGGGTGCCCAGAAGTTCATGGTATTTGTGATGATCGTACTTGAGACCTTGCCACAGATAATGGGCGGCTATATAATGCCCGATGCAGGTGTTGCATCAGCACTTGGTGTTGGCCTTGGTGTTGTTACGTTTATCATTTTCCTTCAGATATGCATTGGTGGTGTACTTATCCTTTTCATGGATGAGATCATCTCCAAATGGGGTATCGGTTCAGGTGTTGGACTGTTCATTGTTGCAGGTGTATCCCAGCAGATAATTACCGGTATATTCAACTGGAAATCGGATTCAGCAGGGTTGCCAATAGGACTTATTCCCAAATGGTTATACATTGTTCAGAACGTTGGTGCAGATTACCTGTTTACCGGCGATGGACTGATGTTCATGCTTATCAGTGGTGGATTATTGGCACTTGTGAGTACAGTTGCGATATTTCTTATGGTTGTATTTGTTGAAAGTACAAGGATCGAGATCCCACTGGCACACAGTGCTGTCAGGGGTGCAAGAGGACGTTTTCCTGTGAAGTTGATCTATGCATCAGTTCTTCCAATGATCCTTGTCAGGGCATTGCAGGCAAACATTCAGATGATTGGTATGCTTTTGTATGGGCGTGGTATCACATTCCTTGGTGAGTATAGCGGTTCAAGTCCAATTAATGGACTAATGTATTATATTGCTCCGATCAACAGTCCTTATGATTGGATCCCATCGCTTGTAAGGGAAACATTTACAGGTTATGGTGCACCTGTTCCGGCGACATGGCAGATCGGGTTGCACGTTTTCGCTGATGCATTCATGCTAATTGTTGGTGGTATAATTTTTGCACTGTTCTGGATCGAAACTACCGGAATGGGTGCTAAACCAACTGCACAGAAAATATTCAATTCAGGCATGCAAATCCCGGGATTCAGGCGAAACATTGGAAGTATAGAGAAAGTAATGATAAGATACATTCCGAAAGTTACTATAATCGGTGGTGCTTTCATCGGAGCTTTAACACTTGTGGCAAGTCTTCTTGGTACAATTGGTGGAGCCGGTGGTACCGGATTACTACTTACGGTGAGTATTGTGTATCGCCTGTATGAGGATATTGCATCTGAACAGATGATGGAAATGCATCCAATGATGCGTTCGTTCTTTGGTAATTGATCAAAAGGGTAAGGGATTTGTTATGAATATTGTATTATTTGGACCGCCCGGTGCCGGAAAAGGCACCCAGGCAAAGAAATTGTCTGAACATTACAACATTCCGCATATATCCACCGGTGATATATTGCGGGCAAATGTTCGTGATGGTACTGAGCTTGGTCTTGAAGCTAAAGGGTATATGGACAAGGGAAAACTTGTTCCGGATGAGGTACTGATTGGTATCATTAAAAATCGTATGGCAGAGCCTGACTGTGAGTCAGGCTACCTGCTGGATGGTTATCCAAGGACAATTCCACAGGCAGATGCATTGACTGGAATTCTTGAAGAACTTGGAAAACCGCTTGATGTGGTGCTGAATATCGATGTTCCAAATGATGATTTAGTGACTAGGCTTAGTGGTAGGCGTATGTGTACATGCGGTGTCAGCTATCACATAGATTTTAATCTACCAAAACAGGAAGGTATTTGCGATGCTTGTGGTGGAAAGTTGTACCAGCGTGATGATGATAAGAAAAAAGCAATTATGCAGAGACTTGAGGTCTACAGCAAGCAGACTCAACCTCTTATTGATTATTATGCGAATACAGGTATCATGGTGAACATTGACGGTATCGGCGACATTGATGATATTTTTGCAGATATCTGCAAAGCACTTGAATAATTTTAAAAGTTTAAAAATTTACAAGCATTGGATAACACAATTGGTGAAGATCATGACATCATCAGATTATAAAAAGACGATCGAACGGGCTGCGATGGCGTTAGGACTATCGCTTATGTTTGGCATTGTCATACTGGGTGAGGATTTCAGGGATTCTGTAGGTCGTGCTGTTGGGATATTTATGGATCCCCTTAGTGTTCTTGTTGGTGTCGAGAATTTTCATATTATGTTATTTATTATGGCAGCGCTCACTGCTTTGTATGCATCCCTGATCCAGAAATATACTATTGATTGGGAATTGATGCGACGTACTCAGGAGACGATGAAGGCTTTCCAAAAGGAGTTTAGAGAGGCACAACTGTCCAAGAATACTGCTCTTTTGAAAAAATTGGAAGAACAGCGTTCTAAGATGATGGGTGACCAAATGGAGATGTCAAAACAGCAGTTCAAACCAATGGCATACATAAGTATCATATCACTGCCATTGTTTATGTGGGCATATTCTTATATTGCCGGTCATAGCGGTGCATCACTTGTTTTTCCGTTTTGGGGTGAGCATCTGCTTGTAGATCCGGTGTTGGGTCCGATACAATACTGGATATTTTGGTATTTCATTACGTCTCTTGCTGTAAGCCAGTTGATAAGAAAAGCACTGGATATTGGTGGCATATAAATGTTATTGTCAATGAGCGGACTTCCAGGTAGTGGTACGACTACAGTATCAAAATTGCTTGCAAAGCATTTTGGTGTTGATCTGGTCAATGCCGGTGATGTGTTCAGGGGATTTGCAAAAGAACATGGTATGACTCTTATTGAGTTTGGGAAACTGGCAGAATCTGATGCTTCTATTGATGTTAAGATCGATGAGCGTCAGAAAGAGATTGCAAATACCCGGAATGATATTATTCTTGAGGGACGGCTTGCCGGACATATGGCGGAAAACGCACTTAAGGTTTGGATAAAGTCTCCGATCAATGTGCGTGTTAAGAGAATTTCAGGAAGGGAAGATGCTTCCTTTGATGTGATGCTTGATGAGACTATTAAGCGTGAAGCTTCTGAGGCAGTTAGATATAAGGAGATATATGATATTGACATTGATGATCTATCAATATATGACTTGGTGATTGATTCCGGTAAATGGGACCAGTTTCAGATCGTGAAGATCCTTATTGCTGCGATTGAAACTCGTGGTGGGTTTTCTTGAGATTTAAGCAGGTTCATTATTATGAATGACAGCAATGATTCGAATTTGGATACAAAACTTAAATTCAGGTTACCCTCTGAGATGGAGTGGGAACTTGTGCACAGATCAAGTGCTACGACCAATCCGGATTATGGGTGTGTCCCCCGTGATCGTCCTATGCGCGTGTATATAGAGATGGGTGTTGTGAATCTTGACAAGACGCGTGGTCCTACGAGTCATGAAGTTGCAGCATGGGTCAAAAGGATTGTTGAGGTAGATAAGGCAGGTCATTCAGGTTCTCTTGATCCCAAGGTTACAGGACTTTTGCCGATTATGCTTGGGAAGGCAACGAAGGCGATTTCAGCGCTTCGATTGTCCGGTAAGGAATATGTTTGTTTTATGCAATTGCACGAAAAAGTCCCTGAGGGGGACATTCTTCGTGTTTGTGAGGAGTTTACAGGTCCTATTTACCAAATGCCGCCTGTGAAATCTGCGGTGAGGCGTGCTACAAGGATTCGCACGATCTACTATAATGAGGTGCTGGAGATCAATGATAATGGCTCGGTTTTGATGCGGGTTGGCTGTGAGGCAGGTACGTACATGCGCAAATTATGCCATGATATTGGTCTGGTGCTTGGTTGCGGTGCTCACATGCAGGAGTTGAGGCGAACAAAAACAGGGCCGTTTACGGAAGAGACGGCTGTGTCACTGCATGATCTGATGGATGCGTATGTTTTTTGGAAGGAAGATGGCAACGAATCCGAACTGAGGAGGATTATCCTGCCTATGGAGGAAGGGTTGAAACATATTCCAAAGATCATTATTCGCGATAGCGCTGTTGATGCGATATGCAGTGGTGCATTGCTTGCAGTTCCGGGAATCGTGAGTTTTAGTGCAGGAATAAAAAAAGGTGATTTTGCCTGTATTTTCTCGCAAAAAGGAGAGGCTGTGGCACTTTGCAAGGCAGCAATTGATATTGATGAGACGCTTGATGTCAGTACCGGAATTGCTGCTGTAACCGAAAGGGTAATAATGGATGCAGGCACTTATCCGCGAGGCTGGAAAACTGTAAAAACATAATCATTGTGCCGAGATAGTCTAGCGGTAGGGCGCAAGCCTGGAAAGCTTGTGGGGCTTAGCCCCTCGGGAGTTCGAATCCCCCTCTCGGCGCTTCATTTTAAATAGTCAAATACTTAGATAGTTTGTTTCAACAGGCACTGCACCATTTTCCAGTTATTTTTTATACACCGACTTTAACTTGACTTTGTCACATTACTCTTATTCGCATAAATATCATCGGTTGTTTTCGCTATCTAAATATACATATTTAAACTTGACTTTCAAAGATGGTATTTGTTTAGCTGTTTTCGTAGCTCACTTTCCGAATCATTGGTTTTATAATTTAGAAAACCACGATCATCTGACATTATTCAATGTTTAGGAAAAAGATTTGTTCTCAAAATATACCTCTGGAAAGTAAGTGATAAAATGTCGATGCACATTTCAAAAATTCAAACCCCGCACAGCAATTAAC
>DQIO01000242.1 GCA_020793555.1 Methanosarcinaceae archaeon
ATGCGGGATTGGGGGAATGCGGGTTGGAAAATATTGCGGTTTTGGGGGATGGATTAGTGGGATTACGCTAAAACGACATTATAATACGCCGTGGGCGGCGTATTCCTATGAAAGTGGATACCTACTTGTAATGTTGACAAATTAACATTTATAGTCGACATATATATCAGGCAATAAATGAGTGTATTTTTGTAGATTTGTTCTACTTTATTGAATTGTTAATTGATATTTAACGATACGGGAGATACAACAATGGCAGATATTATTGATTACAGCATAATAGGGGATGACATGCAGATCGTTGAGATCGAGCTTGATTCGGGTGAATCGGTTCGTGCAGAAGCCGGTGCAATGATGTACATGAGTTCTAAGATACAAATGGATACCTCTACAGGCGGAGGACTGTTCAAGGGATTAAAGCGAGCGATAACCGGGGAAAGTTTCTTTATAACGAATTTCACTCATAAAGGGGGGAGCGATAAAGCACATGTTGCCTTCGGAGCTCCGTATCCCGGTAAGATCATTCCTCTTGACCTTGGTGAACTTGGTGAATCCTACCTGTGTCAAAAAGATGCATTCCTATGTGCGGCAAAGGGGATCAACATAGAGGTTGCTTTCACAAAAAAGATCGGAGCCGGTCTTTTTGGAGGGGAAGGTTTCATTTTGCAGAAACTTGAAGGCGATGGCATGGCTTTTGTTCATGCAGGCGGCACGATCATTAAAAAGGAACTTGCAGCAGGTGAAAATCTGCGAGTGGATACCGGCTGTCTGGCGGCCTTCTCTGAAAGTGTGGACTATGATATCCGGTTCATGGGTGGATTTAAAAATGCACTTTTCGGAGGAGAAGGACTTGCTCTTGCAAGTGTCACCGGTCCCGGGACAGTTTATCTTCAAAGTCTTCCGTTTTCCAGACTTGCGGACCGGATATCTGCAGCATCCATTGGGCAGCAAAGAGGCGAAAAGAGCGGTTTTGGCGGTGTAGGAGGCGATGTTTTGGGTGGTATTCTTGGAGGGGATCGGTCGTATTAGCATTTTATTGAAAACTGACTCAAAAACTGATTTTCCGGTTCAGTTATTACTTATGTAATCTGATCGTGCAGTTTCTGCACATTGGTCTTGTGTACAAGTATATATTCATACAGTTTGAGTCTTGCATATAAGACCATACATGCAGGGGTGCTTAAGTACATCATTAAATAATACCACGAAGCTGCACGTAAGAACAAAAATGGGTGGGCTGAATCCCAAGAACATCATGCATAGCAGGATACATGAGAAAATTGTGGACTTGAATCGGTGTTTTGTACCACGATTATCCATCATTGATTGGATCGTTGGAAACCTTTGTCATGAGACCGTTTGCTCGCCTGAGGAGTTCAACGTTATTATCGGTGGCACGGATGTTGTGGCAGTTGACAGTGTGGGTGTGCATCTTTTGGGGTATGAGCCTACGGATGTTCAATATATTGTGCGTGCCGGGGATGCGGGATTGAGAGGATATTGTGGTTGTGGGGGATGGATTAGAAAGATTGAGACATTGAGTGAAATATTCACAACCTCCCATATTTTTATGCGCCTGTTCTGCGGTAAGAATATCAAATACGTAAACTATACGATTTTCTTTATCAGTTCGATATAAAACGCGAAAACTTCCTACTCTTAAACGATATAACCTCCTGTCACCTCATCCTCTTCTATTACAATTTTAAGATGCATATTTTTCTTTATCAAGATTGATGCTTAAAATCTTTATGTTTGTTGTTAGTCGAACTCTTTTATCGTGCCATGAGTCGGCAGTATGGTGTAGCATGTTTAGTTCATTCGCATTTGGCGTTATGCACAATCGACGCACGGTCGGTGTTTTATGCTTCTAGGTGGGCGTGAAGGAGTGATGATACGGCGCAGGGGCAGGAAAGTGAAGGGGGGACGCGTGCGGGTTATTATTTTATTAGACACAGATTTACACTGATTTACGCAGATTTGAACTTGAGAGGGGAGGGAATCATCAATCGGCGCGCATCCGGCGGTTTGCACTTAAAGAAGCCCGCGGATTAAGTGGATTGCAGGTTGCGCGCGGGGTTTAAGAACAACAACTCACCACTTGAAACTTTTCTATTACACCCAATTCAAGAATTGGTGCTTACATATTCGGCAATGTGTCGAGCAAATTCATCGAAATCGTCCAACTTTTCGGTCAGAAATACATCCAGAAGGCTTGAATCAACTTCCTCATATATATGAACCAGAACGTTTCTAAACCCTGCTGCAAAAGAAAATTCTTCTGCGAAGTCCTTTGGAATAATGCCATGCCTGCCGATTATCAGGAACACGCTTATGTAGTATTCGGGTCTCTCAAATCCTTCTTCTGAAATGATTATTTCCCCGATGTCAATCGCACTTTCAATCGCAAGTTGGAAATTTCTCTCAACTGCACTGCGCTGTTCGTAATTCATATCAAGATTGGTGCTGTCAGTGTCTACGGACTTTAAGTATCCAACACATCTTTGCATGAAATTCAATTTTCTAAGTATTTTGTCTTTAGAAGACATTTAAGCCAATCCCTTTTCTATGATCTTTTTCAGTAGTGTTCTGTTTAAGAAATCCTCGTGATATTTTCTATCCAGATATCTGGACATTATACATTGCTCCACATCCAGTTTTAAGTCGTGGTCCCTGACAAGTACAGGGACGTTGGGTTTGATGATCTCAAAATTCAATACGGGTGGAGTATCATTGATGACCAGGAGGTCAATCCTGTTGTTTTTGAGAATAGTTGTGAGTTTTGCGATAAACTCAAGGCGCTTTTGATTCCGCTGCGCTTTTGTCGTTTTGGGTGATAGATATATTCCTATGTCTATGTCGCTGAGCACACCAGCTTTGCCTTTTGCGGCTGAGCCGAACAGATATGCTAGCTCAACATACTCCTGTGCTTGAAAGAACTTTTCAAGTAGGGGAATAAGCTGTTCTTTTTCCAAGTTGCGGTTTGTAGTGCTCATCTGCATCACGGTGGTTGTATTCTTCAAATATTTGTATGCTTTTATAAGTGATAAATCTTAGGCAATCCCTTTGAGTATTGGTGATGTTGCGATGTGTTCAGATGCGATACAGTGGTAGGAAAAGGAAGGGAAGAACGCACGCGGTTTTTTGAATAAGACCGCTAGCGGCGCGGTATAAAATGTGCTTGTTGCCAGTGTTTCATCTCGAAATCAACCGGTCGAATAAAGAAGAGCGATTACTCGCTCTCCCTCTTCTAAGAACCGTACTTGCGACTTTCATCGCATACGGCTCAAGCATTCCATAACCCTTTGTGTATCGGGCAGCAGAAGAAGAACAAGAACTGGCTGTTCTTTAAGCGGAAATGAAAGAATATCAATTAATTTAAAAAAACGTTAAGTGTCATTCAAAAATCATCAAGATCGTACACCACAACCCCTTCATCCCGCAGGCGTTCCTTGCCTTCGATCTTTTTTGCAACCAACCCAAAATATTCCTTGCGTATGCCAGTGTTCCATTGTACAAATGTTGATTTTTCATTGAGTTTACCAAGTATCCGCCGGCAATCAGTCAATGAAAGTGTTTTCCATTTACATTCAATGAACATAATCTCCTTTAAGCCATCATTCAATGCCACAAGATCGATCTCTTTATCCCTGTGCCACCAGCATCCGATCTTTGTAAATTCAAAAGGCAGGTCTTTTATCTTATCCTCCAAAAACTCACATGAAACATCTTCGAATATCTTTCCAAGATATCGATTGTAGCCAGTGTCAAAATCCGCGATCTTTCCAGTTGATATAAGCTCGGATTTGTTCGGATAAATAAACCTGAAATAAAATTTTAAAAAATTGTCCGAAAGAGCATATTTGCGATTCCTTCTTCTCTCCTTATCACTAAGTACCGGATATAATTCCTCAACAACATGCAAATTTACCAGATTACTCAAGTATTTCGATACCGTAGGTGCAGAAAAATCAGTAAAATTCACAATCTCTCCGAACTTTGTACTGCCAAACGCAATAGCCTTCAATATTTTAAAATATCGTGTCGGATCTCTTAATTCACTTTTAATCAAAATTTCCACTTCATTGAACAGTGTTTTGTTCTGCTGAAAAACCTCTTCCAGATTTTCGCCATGCTCAAGCCGATAACACACTTCTTTGATATATTCGGGTATGCCATCTGTTATGCCATATACCCTGACTGCCTCTTCAAACGACAGAGCGCCAAATTTCAGTATATGCGATGCTTTTAGCGGCTCTAAAAATATCTGACCTGTACGTCTGCCATACAGAGGACTTTTAATATCCAGAAGATAATTTTCCATCATTGAGATCGATGAACCACACAAAATAAGTTTGACAGTAGTATTCTTTAACAATTCATCCCATATTTTCTGGAATTTGGATAATAATGCCCTGTTCTCCAAAATAAGATTTGGAAACTCATCCAAAACAATGATCAATTTATCTTCATTTGTGATCTGCTCGAAAACTTCTTCCCATGTGAGATCACCTTTTGCAATCAAAGGATTATCTACTGTTTTTGCAATGATCCCCTTAAATGCGTTTAGATTTTCTTCCTCTAATGCCTGCTCAACAAAAAAATACACTGCCTTCCTGCCTTTGATCGATTCTTTTATAAGTTCGGTTTTACCGATTCGCCTTCTCCCATAGATCACTATAAATTCGGCACGATCAGAATCGAATGTTTTTCCTAAAAATGCAAGTTCCTTTTCCCGATTGATGAAAGGCGGTTGTTTCCACATGATTATAATAATCGTGTGGCAAGTATTTAATAATTTGGACTAGAATTGGCACTTAACCCGCATTAATTAGATACAATTCAAGATATCTGCAACATTGAATGAGTTGTATTCCAAAAAAACACCGCCCACAGAATCAGGCATCAAGCGGCTTGCGATCCAGACAGACGACCACACGCTTGAATACGCAGACTTCGAAGGCGAAATACAAAAAAGGCAATACGGCGCAGGGACAGTGACCTTTCTGGGATCGGGGTGGGCTTGTGATTGAAAATCTCAGGTAGATCAAAAAGATACTCTTCGAACTGTCTGACAACAAAATGAAGAGTAAATACGCACTCATCAGGAACACACTCCGCCCAGACTGCATCTCAGAGGTCAGATAAAACCTGACCGGGGCCAAACGCCCATCTTCTATATGGGACAAACTCCACCGTGCCTTCATTCACATTCATAACCTCTGCGTGATCAAGTGTCACGATATAACCCCTCTTCATCTTGAACGCATCCATTGCACGCCGCAATCCATCAACCTCGCGTGCCCTTGTCTTTGTATCTGAAACATCCAGGCACACATTCACAAGTGCAAGTGGAGCAGTACCTTTCCATATCAGGAAATCCACTTCTTTTTTATCCATAAGACGGTACACCTCAAGTCCCATTCTCCTGATATCAAGGAACACAGCATTCTCAAGCAACTTTCCACGCTCAGATGAGAAACGATATGATGCTGCCATAAGTAAACCATTATCAACAGCATATACCTTTTTAGGACTTCGCACTCTTCTGCCGGCAGAGAACGAATGTGTCTCTATGAAAAAAAGGAGATACGGCTCTTTCAGATATCTGGAATATCTATCTATCGAATCGAGTGACACCTTCCCTCCAAGTGCACGTCTGGTACCATTAAGCGTAACAGGACCCGGTACAGATGCCATAAAAGTAGTTGCCACAGATTCCAATTTCTCAATCTCACGCACTTCATACCTTCTGGCAACATCATGATTGATAATATCTCGATAGATCTGAAGCACCATACGCTCCTTAATATCCGGCTCAGGTGTAAGTACAACCGCAGGAAACGCTGATGCTGAGATGTATTCTGATGTCAGGCTCTGCATACGATCTGCATCTTCCAGAGGGTCATCGGGATCGAGATCATGAAAACGCATGTATTCCGAAAGGTCAAGCGGAAACACCTCCACATCAAGATGCCGCCCCGTGAGTAGCGTTCCCAGCTCTCTTGAAAGAAGTTCAGCCGACGAACCCGACACAATAATATGCATATCCGGTCGCATATCCATCTGTATCCTTACCCATCGCTCCCACTCCGGAAGTCTCTGAACCTCATCAAGTACAAGATAATGTATCCCCTCAGAATCGACAAATGTCCTATGTGCACTCAGTATCTTGTCAAGAAGGGCAGGTCCATCATCTATAGGAAGCCGGGGGTCCTCTAAATTCACATACAACATTTGCGATGGAGAAGCAGTTCCACTCTCTATAAGATAATGCATGAACTGTACCATTATTGTTGTCTTACCACTTCTTCGAACACCTGTCACAACAAGTACCTGACCTGTTGAAGAGAGACGCTCAATTTCATTTATGTACCTCGTTCGGGTAATGCCTGTGAAAGGGCTGGTCTTCCAGAAATTAAAAGGAGTCAGAATCTCAATAAGTTCCTTGTCATCCATAAGCATGAATTAGATTTAATTAGCTTAAGTACTTTCCGATATATCGGACAAAAAATGCATTTTTTATACGACATACATTGTGAATTTGTCGTGTTGATGCCAAATATTCGTAATCCAGGAACACAACGCATAACACCACCACTACGACCTCAGGTTTGAGATAAACGGGGTCCTCAACTCCCAAAAACGCCGCCAACAGAATCAGGCATCAAGCGGCTCGCGATCCAGACAGAAGACCACCCCTCGAATACGCAGACTTCGAGGACGAGATGCCACATGGGCACTACGGCGCAGGGATGGTGACGATATGGGATAAGGGTGGGCTTGTGGTCGAAGACTTCAGGGAGAACCCTTTTTATTAATGAAAGACAAATGAAAGATAATTAATAAAAAACAGATGCATGGCATATCGACATACAAGTGATTATAAATGCAGAAACTATCTCCTAAAACATTGGATCAGGTTGTAGCGCAGATCGTAGATGTGGCACACCCTGAAAAGATTATACTTTTTGGGTCCTATGCTCGTGGAGATGCAAGAGATGACAGTGATTTTGATCTACTCGTAATTGAACGTGAGGTTACAGCCAGACGTGAGGAAACTGTCAGGATTCGGCGCTCTTTGCGATCGCTTCGGGTACCTGTAGACATCTTGGTCTTTTCAATAGATGAGGTAAAACGTTATGGGGATATAATGGGAACTGTGTTGTATCCGGCGCTTCGTGAAGGCAAGGTGGTCTATGGTGAGTGATGCCGATGCCCGTAATGAACTTATCTGCACATTAATACGAAAAGCATAAGAGGACATGGCATTACTTGAAAAGATCGTAGACGATGAAACTATCTCTTCTGAAATATTTGGCTTTCATTCGCAGCAGGCAATTGAAAAACTCCTAAAGGCTTTGCTCATGTCCAAAATTATTCCCTTTCGACGTACTCACGATTTGGGAGAATTGATGGACCTTTGCTCTGAACATGATATAGAAGTTCCAGACGAGTTATACGACATTGATGAACTGACTCCTTTTGCTGTAGAATATCGATATGACGTATTTACACCTTCAAACAAAGAGGTGTTTTCACGACAAGGAGCACTTGAACGTGTAAAGGAAGTGCATAGATGGGTTCAGTTTCAAATTAAATGACATACATGTCTTCTCAAACAACTACCCATGCCCAAAATATTCGTAATCCATGAACACAGCGCATCAGACCACCACTACGACCTCAGGCTTGAGATCGACGGAGTCCTCAACTCCCAAAAACACCACCCACATAATCAGGCATCAAGCGGCTCGCCATACAGACAGAAGACCACACGCTTGAATACGCAGAATTCGAAGGCGAGATGCCACATGGGCACTACGGCGCAAGGACAGTGACGATATGGGATCGGGGCGAGCTTGTGATTGAAAATCTCAGGGAAAATGAAAAGATACTCTTCGAACTGTCTGGCAACAAAATGCAGGGCAGGTATGCGCTCATCAAGACAGGATTTAGGGGCAGACGGAGGGTACAGGCAGGAACTGGTTGTTGTTTAAGCGGAAATAATAGTTTTTAAAATCGTTCATTCATCCGGAAAATTGTATGTGGGACACTTAATAAACTGCCCATCATGCGTTGGCATGCTCAGACATGTATCTCTCGATTGCATGCTTCGTAGCATGCCAGGTTCTTCCGATCTTCACTGCATCCAGCAATCCCTGCCTTGCCCGAAGACTAAGGTATTCTTGCGAATATTGAGTTTCTTGAGCCAAAACACTGAGCGGCACCAGTTCATCAACACCCCCGCAGATAGAAAGGTACATAGTCAGGCTCTCATCAACAGCTTTTGCAATAAGATTAATGAACCTCGCAGGATGTCCCGAATCTGCTGCCTTTAAGCATCCGTAATACTTCTTCCTCTCCATCACCTTTAGCACAATTGGAGGATAACCATTTGTCATGAGGTACAGGTTCATAAGAAGACGTGCAACCCTGCCATTACCATCAATAAATGGATGGATCTCAACGAACCTGTGGTGAAGAACAGCAGCCGTCTGGACCACCCTCCACTTACTTTGTACCACTTCACTGATTAGGCCATCCATCAGCCTCACCAACTTAGACCAGTCAGGCGGAGTCTTCGATGCACCCGTAATCCTCACATTCCTAGTACGGTATCTTCCCGCATCTTCAAGAATACCTGCAGTCACAACCTCATGGATTCGCTGAATTGTAACATGATCAATTTGTATTTTATTCCTTGCAATATCCTCAACCAGATCGAATGCCTTTGCGCCATTGGCCGCTTCAAAATAATCGCGCAACGGCTTTTTACCAACTGTAATCCCCTCTTCAAGCACAAGTTTTGTTTCCGGCAACGTAAGTGTATTCCCCTCTATCGCATTGGAATGATATGTATGCAGCAGCCTCATCTCTTCATGCAACCTACCCACAGCATCTGCTGAAAGTGGGCGCATTGAATTGAGTCTTTTCATCTTCTCATCAATACGTGCAAGAACATCCTTTCTAATCAGCTGGTTATCGGTATCTGTCATAATTGAACATATCCGATATGACCTCACTGTTATTTATCGGTATCGGCATAATAAAAGATTACCCGATACATCATCACCCATTTGAACACGCAGACTTCGAAAGCGAGATTCAAAAAGGGCAATACGGCGCAGGAACAGCAACACTCCGAGATTTGGGTGGGCTTATGGTCGAAGACCTCAAAGAGAGCGAGAAGATACAGTTCTAGTTCTAACTATCAGGCGGCAAAATGC
>DQIO01000241.1 GCA_020793555.1 Methanosarcinaceae archaeon
ATGGAAAGTCTAACTATGGATAATTTTAAAAAACTTGGAATCAGTAACGCTATTTTGAAATCAATAGATGAACATGGATTTGAAAACCCCACAGAAATACAGGAAAAGTCAATTCCCCTGATCCTTGACGGAGAAGATGTCATTGCCGGATCTGCAACAGGTTCCGGAAAGACACTCGCGTTTGCTTCGGGTATATTGCAAAATTCCGATAAAGGAAACGGAATTCAGGCTTTGATCCTGACCCCTACAAGAGAACTGGCAGAGCAGGTGGCAAATTCTTTCAGGAAATTCTCAAAATACGACCCATTAAAGATCATATCAATATATGGCGGCGTAGGGATCAATCCACAGATTAAAGGACTTAAGACTGCCGATGTTGTTGTGGCAACACCTGGCAGGCTGCTCGATCATATCAGCAGAAATACGATTAAATTCAATAATGTAAAAACCCTTGTCCTTGATGAAGCAGACCATATGTTTGATATGGGATTCATAAAGGATGTGGAAAAGATCATCAAGAAATGTCCTCAAAGCAGGCAGACCCTTTTGTTCTCTGCAACCATCTCAAAAGAAGTTGTCAGGCTTTCCCGCAAGTACATGAAAAATCCGGTTCAGGTATCTGTAGACTCTTATATTGACCCTGCCAAATTGAATCAGGTCGTTTATAAAGTGAATGCTGATATGAAATTGTCTCTACTTGTGCACCTGTTAAAGAATGAGAGCTCGAACCTTGGGATGGTTTTTTGCAACACAAAAAGAAACACTGACAAAATTGCAAAGAAACTTAGAAATACAGGTATCGACGCCATTGCAATTCATGGCGGATTGACACAGAACAAACGAAATAACATTATGCAGTCATTCCATTCCGGAAAAGTATCTGTTCTTGTATGCACAGATGTAGCTGGAAGAGGACTCGATATACAGGGTGTTTCCCATGTTTATAATTACGAGATTCCCAGAGAGAGCAAACAATATATTCACAGAATCGGAAGAACTGCACGAGCAGGAAACGAAGGAAAAGCGATAAATATCCTTTCCGAAAAGGACCGAGATAACTTTTCGAGTGTACTTAGAGACAATGATGTCTACATTAAGGAAATGAAACTACCTGCTCTTGAGAAGATCGTAATTCAAAAGCCGGACAGAGAATTGTCAAAGCCGGCTAATAAGATGGATAAGCCTGCCTCTGGAAAAAGGCGGCAACATAAAAAGCGCAACTACAACCGCAGTTAAACTCCCCAATCTCTTTTTGGAACATTTATATTGCAGCAATCCTATTACAGAATCAAATCGAATGGTAGATTTGTAATAATAATCTTACATAATACACAACAAGAAACATGACAAAAATGTCCCTAATGGCTCCTGCAGAGTCGATGGAAACTACAAAGAACGTCATTTCTGCGGGCGCGGATGAAATTTACATTGGATTGGAAACGCCGGGATTTGCGAACCTGAACCTATCAGGACGCGGGCGCAGTTGCAATGTCACGACACAGGATCAACTGCATGACATCGTGGAGTATGCACACAGCCACAGTGTTCAGGTGGACTATACCGTGAACACGCCATATCTTGCTGACGGACTCGAAGATATGTTCATCGAACATGTCATGAGGGGTGTGAATGCAGGCGTAGACGCACTTATCGTGGGAGAATTTGGCGCATTGCAACTCATCAATGAACTTGACCTCGGACTTCAGATTCACGGAAGCGTGCTGCTTAATACATTTAATCTGGGACAACTTGAACTTCTAAAAGACATGGGTGTGACAAAAGTCGTACTGCCGTTCAAGGTAACACTTGACGAGATACATGAACTTAACAAAACCGGAGTGGAACTCGAACTGTTCGGACAGTTCGGATGCTCGAATATCAACGGTACATGCCACCTCATCCACAGCGCGGATGAATCCATCAACTTCGGATTGCCGTGCCGTGCCAATTATAAGGTCAGTGTTGACAACAGGTTGCATCCGATCCTTGACGCAGGAATGGACTGTTCACTTTGCAGCATTCCCGACCTGATGGACGCAGGAGTTGCAGCCCTCAAGGTTGTCGGGCGGTGCATGAATCCTGAGATGATAAAGACCATCATAGGATTATACCGCAATGCTATCGACATGTCAGAAAAAGGCGCAAACGCAGGCGACATCAAATCACATGTTCTTGAGGAGATCCCTTTCTGGCAGATGATGTGCGAACAACAGCGGTGCAAGTATATGAAAACACCAATTGCAGATTCATATATCTGATATAAAGGGGAATTTGAAAATGCCGCAAATTGAGATCAGAACTGCAAATTATGACAATCTCGGGAAAATCATCAAAACCGCAACCGACAACGGTGCAGGCGTTGGTATCGGAAGTGAGGGATGTCCATACAAACTTCCCGACGCAAATTTGGTTGCAGATACACTTGAAAAACTGAATACAATTACAGTTATAACCCCCATAACTCCACAGAAGCACTACGAATCATTGATGAAATATGTCGCTGATATCTCACATCTTGGCGATCGCATCAATCTGGTAGTTAACGATGTTGGTATACTCTATGGAATACACAACAAAGACCTCACAGACTCATTTAACGCGATCATAGCAGGACGCGGGATTGTGCACACATCGGAAGGATGTCCCTGGGTTGACCACCTCCTTCGTGATGAAACCGAGAGCATAAAGCAGGCATATCTCCAGACCAATCTAAACTACCGGCGCACGTTTAAGTTCTTTTCAAAACTCGGCATGACTGAAATTGAAACCGACCTTTTGCCACGAACCGTAGAAGCCGTCGTCTCACTTGATTGTCCTGTGGGAGTGCATGCCGAATACGTACTTGTTGCATATGCCCGTTCATGCCATACTGCGCGGTTCTACAAAGAAGCACCACCGGCATGCAAACTGAGATGCAACAGCAGGATCGATATAGAACTGCGGGATATGTTCGACCTTGCCGGTACGCCGCCTGGATTTGCCGAGCCGAGTGATGAGTTAAAAGAGATCTACCCCCCGCTCCAGTTGCTTGGAAATTCCATATACATGGAAAGCGATTTCACCGTAACCAATGGGGTGGATAAAGTTATCATCAATTCAGACATGTATGAAAGTGGATCACTTGGAAACGTCATCCAAAAGTGGAATGCAGTTTAAAGTTTAGGTTTAGGTTTAGGTTTAGGTTTAGGTTTAGGTTTAGGTTTAATTTTTAACGATAAAGCGGGGATGTAGACAAATGCCTCCTGATATCTCTCGAATACCGGATTCTTCCGGTGTTTATCTGATGAAGGATAAGTCCGATACCGTAATCTATGTGGGTAAAGCGCGTTCACTCAAAAAGAGGGTGCGCCAGTATTTCCAATCTCCTAAGAACCAATCTCCAAAGACAAAGATACTTGTCGGGCATATTGAAGATGTTGAATGCATTGTCACGGATTCGGAAGTTGAAGCACTTGTGCTTGAAGCGAATTTGATAAGGAAGCACAAACCGCGCTACAATATCCAGCTAAAAGACGATAAGCGCTACCCTTACGTCAAAGTCACCATCAATTCCAGATTCCCGAAAATATTCATAACACGTCGTCGCTTGATGGATGGGGCGATCTATTTTGGACCTTATACGAATGTCAAGGCGATTCGAAAAACACTCGACATCATCTCCCAGATATTCCAGATACGAAGATGCCGCAAAAAGATAAGTGGGAAACAAGTGCGACCGTGCCTCAATTACCACATCAGTCGATGTCTTGCACCATGTACGGGCGGAGTGAGTGAAGATGAGTATATGGAACATGTGATGGATGTTGTGAAATTCTTAAAAGGCGACGTGTCCGGTTTGATAAAACAATTGGAAACCAAGATGAATGATTTTGCCTCCAAACAGGAATATGAGGCTGCAAGCATGATCCGTGACCAACTTGCTGCGATCAAATCCCTATCCCAACAACAGACATCGACAGCAGGTTCTGATGATCGGGATGTTATAGCTGCAGTATCGGGAGATGCAGGAGTATCTGTACAAATATTTTATGTGAGGGATGGAAACATGGTCGGCAGGGCAGATATTTCTCTTACCAAGGGCGGTGTTGATTCCACTATGCCTGATGTGCTGGCAGAGTTTATCAAGCAATATTATCAGGATTCTCCTGTGCCACCTGAGATACTTGTTGAGCATGAGATTCCTGATATTGATCTTATCACAAAGTGGCTTGCACAAAAATCCGGACATAGTGTTCACATACATGTGCCTTTGAGAGGACATAAACGAAAACTTCTGGAAATGGCTGCAAAGAATGCAAAAATGTCAATGGAACTGGCACAGTTGAAACCAAAACAACATGAGACAGCCCAACAAGCACTTGTTCAACTAAAAGAAACACTTTCATTGGAACTACCGCCCGGTCGCATTGAGGCATTTGATATATCAAACATATCCGGCACAGATGCGGTCGGATCAATGGTCGTGTTTGAGAATGGCATGTCTTCAAAAAGCGAATATCGACAGTTCAACATAAAAACAGTAGAGGGAATTGATGATTTTGCGATGATGGGTGAAGTTGTTTGGCGCAGGTATGCACGTATTGTCAAAGAACGCGGCACCATGCCGGATCTGATATTGATCGATGGCGGAGCGGGGCAGGTAAGTGCTGCCAATGGTTCATTGAAAGAATTGGGTCTGGATATTCCCCTGATTGGTCTTGCAAAGAAGTTTGAACACATCGTGACGACAAAAAAAGGTACAGGTGAAGTGATAATCCTGCCGCATACATCAATTGCACTAAAACTGCTCATGCAAATACGAGATGAAGCGCACAGGTTTGCTGTGACTGCACACAGGCGCAGGCGCTCTGCAAAGTTGACACATTCAAAGCTTGATGGGGTATCCGGTATCGGTGCATTGAAAAAGCGTTCACTCCTTGGACATTTTGGATCGATCGATGGTATCATGAATGCATCGGTTGAAGAACTGATGCAGGTTGAAGGGATTAGTGTAAGGCTTGCAGAACGCATATTTGAATATTTTCAAAACACAGGCGGATAGGGGATGCGGATTCAAATGGCTCATAAAGCTTAATATATAACGAAACCAAATAGTATTAAAGAAAATTTATATGGGACTTGTTATGGACGACCAAGAATCAAACAATGCACAATCATCAACATGTCGCGGTGAGCAATTCATCATAAAGGGTCTTCTTGAAACCATTGAGACTTCGATGGGCGAGGAAGAAGCTCAGAAAGTTGCTCATGAGACCGGACGTAAGATTGGGGTTAATCTTGGCAAAAAACTTGGAAAAGGGGCTGTGGTAAGTTCATTGGATCGATTCATAGAATACATAACTTCTTATTATCAGGTAACGAACCTTGGCGTTGATCAGCACGTTGATAAGTATTGTGCATCTGTTCGTTTTAATGGGTGTATAATTCGTAAGATATTAGGTGATGGATATGCAAATCATCCCACTGCGTGCAGGTTGACACAAGGATATATTGAAGGTGCACTTTCTACAATGACAGGTCACAAAGTTGAGGAACTTGTTTTTGAGTCGTCTCTGGACTCAAACATTTGCGTTGGTCAGATCAATTTTCACAACATACCTGTTTCTGATAGAACTGTGGAACAAGGACGTACACCTCGATTTTTGATAAAATGAGAGATAATAAATATATAATGAGGGATAATAATGGGGAAAGAACTTAAATTTGGAAATACGACCAGAACCGCTGATATTAGAATGTTGCATGATATGGATGAAGTCATCTATGACAAAACGTGGCTTGAAGCAGCAGACAATTTTGAATTATACTACATGTACCGCAACATGCACAAGACCAAAGCCGAATCGGATGTCATCGAGAAACACCACCTTCGATACGATATCACTGTGATCCCACCGGGCATGTTAGGCTGCGAATATATGAAAACCGCAGGACACTATCATCCAACAGTTCCGGGCACGGATCTGTCGTATACTGAAGTGTACCATGTAATAGAAGGTGAAGCTACTTACCTTTTACAAAAAGTGAGTGATGGGAAGGTAGCAGATGTAGTTGTGATCAAAGCACAAGCAGGTGACAATGTTATTGTTCCACCCGATTATGGACATGTTACTATAAATGCATCTGATAAAGTGCTCAAAATGGCAAACTGGGTATGTGGTGATTTCACATCTGTTTATGAACCAATAAAGGAACTGTCAGGAGGTGCATATTATCTTCTAGACACAGGATTTATACAAAATCCAAAATATGATAATGTTCCACCGATTCGTTATCTTTCACCCACGAATTTCCCAGAATTTGGTTTTGCAAAAGGGGAAGATATGTATAGTCTCGTTAATGATATTGATAAACTCAAATTCCTAACTTCACCACAAGATTTTTCAAAACTTTTTGAGAAAATATTAAGTAAGTGATATTATGGGATGTACGTTTTTCCAACCCTGACGATTATTGTTTTGAGTTGCGGATCTGCATCCCGATCATATCATCAAGTTTTTGGATAAACTCATTTTTTGCACCCACGGGAATGGTAGCACCTGCGGCAATGTCATGCCCGCCACCGGCACCCCCAACTTCGGCGGATACTTTAGACATTGCTTCTGATAAGTTCAACCCTTTTCGTATCAGGTCCTGCGTACCGCGTGCCGACACTTTGACACCATCGTCCGTATCTGCAAATGCGATGATCGGAAGACTGCGGTCGTTGGTTATTGATGTGCTCATACCTGCGATTATTCCCACAATAGTTTCACGTATACTTGACCCTGCATCAAAGTACTGGAGGTTTGTGAGCTTTGACAATCCCTGCTTTTTGACAAACATGAGACCTTCTACAAGATTTTTCCTGTGTTCGGCAAGTAGTTTACGCGCTTGCTCGTATGCATCACCGCGATTACCCATGCACACCGCAAGTCCAATCTCGGCATGGTCATAGCGCGCCGTAGCATTTAGCAATGTAGAATATTCGGATGCATCCCGCATCTCTGTTCCTTCCCCTTCTTTTAATAACGTATACACTTCACCGATCAGCCGCTCGATCTTGTATGATTGAAGTCCTGCGCTTAAGCAGTATTGAACAAGTGCAGATACAAATTTTTGTTTTTCATCCCTGTCATATTCGATCCATCGCCTCCAGCCTTCATCTCCGCTAACTCTTGTTACATGCTTGCTTAAAAAGTTCTTGCAGGCATCTTCTTGTCCTGTAAGTCCGGGGAGATAGGGGTCAGATGCGAATTGCAAAAGTTTGAATACCGGGCGGGTTTGTTTTCCAAAAAGTGTAATGTCTTTTTCAAAATTGATGACATTGGAATCCACACCTTCCTTTAGTATAAGCCTGTTTATACCGGTAAGATAGCCCATTTTCATGTGCTGGAGATCACCCATTGCTCCAACGATCGCAAGATCGGCAAGATCGCGATTGTCACCAAGAGCATTTGCCAAGATATATGTAGTTCCCGATCCGCTCAATTCATACGAACCGTTTGCACCGAACAGATGTGGATTAATATGATTTTGCATCTCACCTTTTGGCTGATGGTGATCCGATACAATCGCATTAATGCCATGTGATTTTATGGATTCGAGCATTCCGCTCCCAAGGTCTGTGAATATCACAAGTTCATGGTTTTGGTCTGCAAGGTCGGTAATGATCATATCATCCAGTTGTTTCACAAAACGAGTGGAGTAGTTAGTGCCCATGCGATCAAGTGCAGTGCAGATGATACCTGCTGAAGTGAGACCATCTGCATCGATATGGGATACAACATGAATTAAACTGTGCTTTTTGATCTCTTCTGCACATTGTGATGCACGTGCTCTCATCTGTTCCATTGTTTCTAACATATCTTGTTCACCTGTTGTCAAAAATTAAAATCCAATACTTGCGCATGAGACCATTTATACAATGATACGTTCCCCGTCTTTCCACCTTGCAGGGTCTATGATATACATTTTTCCATCTCTTTCCATCTCAGGATATTTTTGGATGTCATCAACAGTGATCTTGAGAATGTCATCGGTATGGTATAATCTTTCAAGTTCGATCCATGGTATGATGTGGGCTTTCCTGGCATGCCCGACACCCATTCGCAACTCCACTGTCAAAAAGCCTGTACGTCCTGACTTTTTTAGGTAATCGGATATGCGTACGATTTGATGAACTCCATTTTTATCCACTGTAAAATGTTGGGTGAAATACAGGGCATTTGCACCTTTATCAACTGAAATACTTTTGCATTCGATACCAAGATAATAATCAGGATGTAGTGAATCTACCAATACATCCAGAAACTGGGGAGTGAACCTGTGCTGTTTTAGACGGTGTGAGATACCTTTTATACCGGTTTTTTCAAAATACGCGTTAAATGATTGTACCAATGCCCTTTCAAATTCAGTCATGCGTCGTCCATTGATAGAGGATTTCTATATAGGATTTCGATTAAAATTTTCGATATTTTAGTATCAGATGTTCCTAAAGAATATTAAATATTGCTTTTGTGTGTTTAGCTATTGTTTGCGTTAAGTTGATGTATAAAAAGATCCACTTAATGTATGATGAACAAAAAACAATTTGAAATAATTTCTGCAATCGGGTCAGTCTTGATCTTCGTAGTACTTCTAGTAGGAGTAAATGTTGGTGGCATGGTTCAAAAAGAATATGGTTTTGTTGCTGCAATGGTAATATTTGTAGTGATTATATCAGTGATTGGTATTAAATTAACAGAAATATCGGAAAATTGAAAACATTGAACCTCTTAAAATGTATATGGATTGATTGCAATGGCAGTTGTTACCAAATATCTAAATTTTGATACAAACGGCAATTCTGACATTATTGATATTACAGATGATGTTACAATTGCTGTGAATGAAACCAAAATAGAAGACGGTATAGTCACAGTCTTTGCTCCAGGTTCAACTATGGCAATTACGACTATTGAATATGAACCGGGCTTGGTTTTTGACCTAACAGAAGCACTTGAGAGAATTGCACCACGTGATATTGTATATAGGCATAATGAACGTTGGCATGATGGAAATGGTCATTCACATGTGCGCGCATCCTTGCTTGGGCAGAGTGAGTTATTCCCGATAATTAATGGTGAGATTGCGCTTGGGACATGGCAGCAGATCATTTGCATTGATCTGGACAATA
>DQIO01000240.1 GCA_020793555.1 Methanosarcinaceae archaeon
TGCCAACAATTGGTTTACATAGTCAGTAAGAATAAATTGAACTGCCATTGCTTAAAACCTATTATGTTCATGTTTATAAAATGTACGCCGTGTAAGGCCTTGGGACAAAATTACTCAATCTGCAATCCCATGATTTCGCAGTCTTCTTCAGTGAGCTCCACCACACTGACATAATACTCGGCATAAAATCGTTCAAAAAAATCTATAATCCGCTTCTTATCCTCATCTTGAATGATGAATACCCCACGTATTAACTTACGATATGGGATATCATCCAGGATGCCACGTTTACGGTAAACGTATTTCCCATGATGAGTGCTTGTTTTCTGACCGTACAATGCTTTTGTGAATGCACTTGATGTTACCTTATCATTGCCGGTAGGAAATGAGAATGCTATAAGAATTCCTTTCATAACCATATACACGGTCGCAAGCCTTACATACACAGCGATCATAGGCCGCATTGTGTCTCAAAATACCGCGAAGAACTTAAGAACAGTATTCTATACACTCACTCTCAGAAAAAGCTAACTCTGGAGTGAAGTGTGGATTTGAAGATCCTTTGAGAAAGGGACTTGATGCGCGGAAGGTCACTGAAACACGACTTAAGATTGTTGGGCATAATGTCCGAATAATTAGATACCTTGGGATTATGAAAGGCATAAAAACTCATTGGTTTTGTGGTGATAAGTGAATTTTGTCTCAAGGCTTATAAAGTCGCAATGTTTTTAATGATTGTATCCAATGAACAGCATATAAATTTAAGAATAATTCGTTAGTTGCCCGTGGGGATATTTATGAAATACACATATCAAGATTCAACTGAATTACCGTATCAAAGAGATTTTGTTCAGGATTTGAGGGATTTCATCGAGGCTGCAAAAAAAGTGCTGCCTCTTGAAAATTCTGCAATTGAGATGAATGATGAAGAAAAATCGGAGATTGTCTCGCTTGAGAATAGGCTTAATGATCTGGATAAGTTTGAAACGGATGTAAAAAGATATATCGAGAATCTCTCAAAGGATGCGGATGCAAAAGAGATTCTTGAATGCAGAAATACGGTAATTGATGCCTGTGTTGCAAGTGCGGCTAAAAGTCGGGTAACTCTGAATTCGGAACTTGAGCGAAGTCAAAAGGTATCGACACGTGAAGTAGGCAGGGTGGAGACCCAGATATTGTCATTCCTTAGCCCGATATTTGAAGGGGGTATGTATGGTGCCGAAAAGAAGTATAAAGCATCGATGAATGGAGATGTGCTTCGTGGTACTTTGACAGCATCAATGAATGGCATGGATTATGAATCCGATCTGGTTTTTGCAAATGATATCATGACTGTTCGGGAAGTGTTTAGGAAGTTGTCTTTGCCTACTTGGACAAAGGGCGGTCTGCTGCAAAAAGAGAACAAGATCAAGTCTGTGGATGTCTCTGATTTTATAATAAGGTCTATTAGTTATGATCCTTCTATAAATCTTGCGTTGGAATTCAGTTTTGATAATAAGAAGTCAGGGCGTCAGTTCAGGATTACTTGCGATGAGAATAAATGTTATGTGTATGATGGAGATAAATCCATCACAGATGATGATGAGCTTTCAAGTTCAATGAATATGAATGATATTTCCGAATTCGCAAATGATGTCAAGACGTACGTTCAAGAGTACATTAAATCACAAACATTGACAAGAATTTTAATCGATGGAAAAGATGCCATCAGGAACAATGAAGTATTCGACTGCTTGAAGATCATTGCTGAGCAGTATGGGGAAATTGTAAAAGAATGCTTTGAAAGAGGATATGTCAAATCCGAGATCACTGTTAAAATTGAACAGGCTGATGGGACAAGAACTGAGAAGTACATTACCAAGGACGATGTATTCACCCAATTGTCAGCGATTGGCAGTGAAGGGCTTGAACTTGCCGGCATTCTTGGTGTAGAGGAATGAGAGAGGGGTTTTCCCGGTTTTGGAGAAGCGGGGGGTGGTACGTAAGTCCTCTCCCATAATACAGTTTAGCTAATTTGTAGCTAAATAAGCACCAAATTTTAATTTTGTGTTCAACATACCTTTGCATTGATTAAGTGTTATACTTATGGAAATAAGAGTTCGAAAGATATATTCTAAACAATATGGTATTTGTATAGCTGATATTTTTAGTGTAAAATTCAAATCTATACAAATCGAAACCAATGCGACCGCCGTCAGGCGGCATTTTCCATAATATACTGTCGTAAAAAAGCTAAATCGTTAGTAAATATCTTATTGGCAATGATGGAATGCGGGATGCGCTTCCGATAATGATTGATACGGCATTAAAAATATCGTACATGTCTTACACCTTTTTATTTAGCACAGGCGGTTGGTTTATCGAGTTCATGAGAAAAACGGCGCGACCACACGTGTGCAGCACGTTCCCACGCCATGAATATGAAATATAAAATGGTTTTTAAGCGGTGTCATATTTGCAGATATGAGAATCGCAGGTTTGGGTTATTGGGTTATGAATCATGGGTTTGGTGGCAGTGGAATCCGCCGCCTGAGGCAGGAATTGGTGCTCCGTTTTCATTGATATAGGTTAATTGCTGTGCGGGGTTTGAATTTTTAAAATGTGTATCACATTTTATCACTCACTTTCCAGAGGTATATTTTGAGAACAATTTTTATCCTAAACATTGAATAATGTCGGTTGATTGTTGTTTTCTAAAATATGAAACAAATGATTCGGAAAGTGAGTTATCGAAACCAGCTATACAAATACACAATATGTATGATATTAGGAACTGTCAACTCTTTTGGTGTTGTGGCACATCAAAGATGGAATGCTCATAAAACATAATGGCATCATTTTTTTTGTGGTCAAAAGTTGCAAATCCATCATAAAATGATCCGCCCAACCGGCTTCGTCATCTCAAACTCGCCCGAAATTATCTTTCGTTTCAGTTCCTCTGCTGCCCAAACTGCACGCGCGCGGTCGGATTGACGAACAACGACCGGAATATATTTCTCCACTGCCCCATCATTGTAGTGCATAGTACCCAAGTTTGCACTGAATGCACTGCCGACACAGTTCGTAGTACAAAGACCGCAGTTAAAGCACAGATGTATATCATGGACAGCTGTTGCATTGTTGTCACGGGTCACAGCGCACATGGGGCATGTTTGCTCAACCTCGCATACATCACATTTGATGCATTCATCTGACCGATAGTTCACGGTCACATCGGTACCATCCCATACATCACCATAATTGGTATCGCATATTGGGAGTCTGCCATTGACATCAACAATCGTAAGTTTAAGATCGCTATCAAGTTTTGTGATGTTGTCAAGTATATTTTGGTTCAGGACTGGAATAGGCACTGCCCACGTATTGATAATCTCGGGGCCGACAGATGTCAAGAAACCACCCATATATTCGGAATTCATACCATGCATATCTGCAAAGCCGGCAAGATTTGGTTTATCTGGACTGCTCCGCGTGCCCGACCCTGACACAAAACCTTCTGCTCCATTGATCAAAACCCTTGTTCCTATGCCAATGGTCTCAAGGTGAGGATCGTTCTTTATCGGGTTTAGTTCACCGCATCCGCAAAAAGTTGCCTCACTTAAGTTCCCCTTGAAATCCGAAGCATGGAATATCGATGGAACAGCATCTGTTTTTGGGTTTACGAAAGCAAGATAGTTCTTGAATGCATTTCTTGTTGCAAAGAGTTGGGCGTGTGGTATCTCGCTGAGTGTGGTTTCAGTTCTGATGTTCTGTCCTTCAATTGTTTCAATTTCCACTGTGATCTTCTTTCCCTCTGCAAGATCTTTGAAAAAATGCCCTCCGCCGTATTTTGGATTTGACCTGCTGTGTGCCGTACCGTACACGATCATATCCAGCACACCTATACGCTCGTTCGGACATGGTCCTACATATGCAGGCACACCGTTCAACCATGCGCATTTGGCACGCATGAATGTATTTGGTTGTGCAACGGAAAATGAAAGGACGACGTAAGTACCACTCATTATACCGCGTGTTGCGGTGGTTACTACATCGACATCGTTGAAATTAATTGTTTCACCGGCTCGCACACGGTTGCAAATCTCTTCTGCGGTCAAGACAACCGCTTCATTACGGTTAATCCTGTCCCGTATCTGGGCAAATGTTCTTTTTGTGTCAGCCATAATCACTATATTGGTGTATTCCTATTTGAAAATGAGGATAATAAAAAGAAAATCATATTCTTTATCCATGGCCCTATACATAGCGTTTTTTTATATTCTACAGTTTATCAAGCTCTTTTGCGATCTTAACCGCAGTTTTTGCAACATCTTGTGCACAACTGCCAAGTATTCTGACCATTGGTTCCTTTCCAATCCCCCCTGCATCAGAAATGATGTCGGGGACACTGCCGTGTTCTTTTATTGCATGTGTTACACCCCAGTCCATCGTACTTGTTTTTTCAGGTTCGTCTGCCCTGTCAAAGGATGAGATTGTAAGGTTAAGTTTTTTGCAAATTTCAAGTACTTCCATTGAGTACTTTATATTGACCGATGCTCGAACATTGTTATCAAATTGCATAGCAGCAAGGATGATCCTTGCAACATGGCTGCTTGCGCCAAACTCTACACATCCGACATTTACGGCTTTTCCTTTATGTTTTACAATCCTTCCCGAAACTGCCGCGACATCCCAGACATTTGATGCATCCGGTATTGCCATTGCGATATTGCAGCTGACCTCCGGAACCAGATTGGCAAAAGACAGACACTCAGTGAGTATTTCGACAGCACGCCCGGTCTCATTAAGTACCTCGTATCTAGTCGCATTGTTACGAATATGTGCCACTTGGTTTACAGGAGCAACTCCTGATCCTATTGGGACACTTTCACGAATTGCATGTTCAACAAAATGTTTGGCATATCTTGCACTGTTCACTATGGAATGACCATGTGCCAGATATGCTGTGAGTGCTGCGGAATATGTACATCCTGAGCCGTGTGTCCCACCTTCTATAAACTCGCCTGAAATTACTGTAAAAGTATCAGTTTTGGATTCGTAAACCACATCCGACGCATCAAGATGTCCACCTGTAATGATTACATTCACAGCTCCCATGTCTGCAATGATCTTTGCAGCATGTTTTGCATCATTCCGGTCCTGGATCACAATGCCGGAAAGTGCACTTGCTTCGTTAGTATTCGGGGTGACGACCATGCATAATGGCAACAGTTCATCCCGAATAACCGACATCGCATCAGTTGTCAAAAGTTCGCCTCCAGCTTCGGCTGCCATAACCGGGTCAACTACAAGCACAAGATTGTATTTTTTAACATATCTTGATACGGCAGATACAATTTCGGCAGATGCAAGCATTCCGGTTTTGGCATACTGCACATTCATGTCTGTACACACTGCATCGATCTGGTCCATTATAATCGGCGGCGGCATGTCAAATGCACTAATGACACCAGTTGTATTTTGTGATGTTACTGATGTTATGGCACATGTGCCATGCGCACCAATGGATGCAAATGTCTTCAGGTCTGCCGAAACCCCGGCACCTCCGCTGGAATCGGTACCTGCGATTGTAAGCACAGCAGGCGTTTTGGTCATTTTTAATCACCTTGTCGGATATGAAATTTTAGTTTACCAAGCTTCAACGCTCGAACTTATGGTATGCTGCAAAATCTTCATCACTCATTGTTTCCGAAACATTTTCATTACTACTACTATCAGTAACAAGCGTACCCATGATCAGAACTTCAAATGTCTTATTCAAAGTTTTGCTCTCAAATCCGGGTTGTGCATTACCGTCGATGGTCACATTTTCACCGGTTGTGATATTTGTTTGTGATATCGCTGCCCAGATTATTCCTGTGCCGTCATCGATTTCAAGATATGTATAACTGGATGTGTTCATTGTCTGGTTGACCGTACCGCTTACAACCACAGTATGATATGAAGCAGGACTTTCAAGGATGTCTGCATTTGTAGGGTTTTCTACGGCTGCTGCCTGTATTCCATCTGCAAAGATGATTGCTTCAAATGTTCTGTCAAGTGTGGTGCTTGTGAAATCCTTCATTATATTTCCCTCGACGGTTCCTTCTGTGCCAAGTTCAACAGTTGTTTGTGGTATTGCTGCCCATACAATTCTTCCCGCATCATCACCAAGTATGACATAGGTGTAGATTGATGCGTTCATGGTATCGATAATCTTACCTGAAATCTCAGCCCTCGAATACATGTCCGGGGTTTCATTCAGTTCGCCGATAGTGTATGCGATCGACGATGTCTGTGGGGGCATATTTGTGTTTTGCTGTGGTGCCGGGATCTGTGTTGCATTCTTTTCGGCACAACCGGATATCAATATCAGGCTAATTGCGATTAATACTGTAATTAACATTTTTTTAGTTGACAGGTTCATGGTTTTTCCTCAAGTTTTGGTTTACACATATTTATTTTAAATTGTAAGTATGGCAATTGGAAATTAGAAAATCGGCTTAATATACATTTTTCAGCTTAAATACTTGCGGATGCAATTTCAGAGACTTTTTAACATATTCCGGATAAATGGATTGTGGCAAAAATATTCACCGCAAAGAACACCCACCTCCTACGGAGTTGAGTGCCTGCTACGCCCACAAGGTGTGCAGGTTGCGGAGAACGCAGTGGGTCGTTGATTTTTCTCTGTGTTTTATGTGGTTTCCGAACCATTCCGGAAGATAATAAAAAGTATCTCATTTAAGGTGAAATACATTTGAAAACTAAAAGTTGAAACTTGTGTGAAATGCGATGTGCAAATATAAAAATCCTTAACGTGAAAGGAGTTTGGACAGCCCGATGTGTAAGTTTTAAACATGATGCGTGCATATCAAAAGCAGAAACGCGAAATATAGTATTAGTATTTTTTATTTCGGTCAATAAAAAGACTCAAAACCTATTCAGGAAACAATTATCATGCTGTACAAACACTTATCCGATGTTACCGATGCAGAAATGGAAAAAATGCTATGTCGCGGTGGAGAACTTGCAGACGTCAATGAGACTGTGTCATCCATACTTGACGATGTGAGGGAAGAAGGTGACAGTGCCCTGATACGTTATACAGAACAATTCGATGGTGCAAAACTTAAAATTGCAAACATCGAAGTAACAAAAGAGGAGATCGATGAAGCTGTGAGCAAACTCGATGAGGAACTCCTGCATCACCTTGAAGTTGCAGCAAAGAATATACGCACATTCCATACTGCACAAATGCCGCAAAGTACGTGGTTTATCGAGATTGCGCCTGGTATCGAACTCGGGCAGAAAATAACACCGCTTAGCAGTGTTGGCGCATACATCCCGGGAGGTCGGGCATCCTACCCCTCAACTGTGCTGATGACAGTGATACCTGCAAAAGTTGCAGGTGTGAAGAATGTGGTCATGTGCACGCCACCGCAAGCCGATGGCAGCGTAAACCCTCTTACACTTGCAGCTGCGAGGTTGACAGGTGTTGATCATGTTTACAAGATCGGAGGTGTGCAGGCTATCGGTGCTATGGCATACGGCAGCGAGACTGTGATGGGTGTGGACAAGATTGTGGGTCCGGGTAATGTGTATGTAACTGCCGCAAAAATGCAGGTAAGGGGAGAAGCTGAGATCGATTTTCCTGCCGGACCCAGTGAAGTGCTTATCATCGCCGATGATTCGGCAGACGCAAAAATGGCAGCATCCGACATTATCGCACAGGCTGAGCATGATCCAAATGCAATTTCGGTGTTGATTACGACATCAGACTTACTTGCAAAGGAAGTTATGTATGAGGTTATCCGACAAGCTGAGAATACTAAAAGGCGTGAGATCGTGAATGAATCACTCAAAAATGCTGCATTACTTGTAGCAGATTCCATGAATGTGTGCATCGATTTTGCCAACGAGTTCGGAGCAGAACACCTTGAGATCATGGTGAATGATGCAGATTCGGTACTGGATAGAATTGACAATGCTGGCTCAATATTTGTAGGTAATTACGCACCCGTATCAGCCGGTGATTATGCTTCAGGAACGAACCACGTACTTCCAACAGCCGGATATGCAAAAATATATTCAGGACTCAATATCAATCACTTTGTCAAATATTCAAGCATTCAGCGAATCGAAAAAGATGGGCTAAACAGCATCATGGATACAATTATAGCACTTGCCGAAGAAGAAGGACTCACAGCACATGCCGATGCAGTGAGAACCAGATTTGAAAATTGAATTGTCATCCGCTTTCAATCAATCGGTAATTATTTAATAGGTGAACGCGTACAAACTTTATTAAGTTCAGCCAAATATATATTATGATTGAAATTTGGGGGAGTTAAATGAAAATAAGAGTGGTTAGTTCAAGAGAAGAAATTTCAAGCCTAGATCAAAATGAGACAGTAATACACCTTGCATTTAGACCATCGAACACAGATATTTTCACACTTGTGCAGACATGTCCGAAAGTCGAAGTTATCCAACTTCCAGGCTCATATAGGCGTACAGTGTCAAAATCGATCGAGATGTTCATAGATATGCAAAACATCAAGTTGATCGAAGGTGATGTTTGGGGACACAGAAAAGATATTAACGAATATTATACCACTTCACCTGCAATCGCTAACAAGGCAAAAGAGTTGAAATCTGAAGGTATGTCCGATGAGAAAATCGCTGAAAAACTTTCACGTGAGGGAAAACTCAACAAAGAGATGCTGCTCTATATGCTGAGCAAGTAAATTTTCCTTTAATTTCTCACTTTTTTGATAGTATATGACTTTCGTAAATTCATATATTCATCCCAACCTAAATGTCACAAAAGTCACACATTGAACTTAATAAAGCGACCATTAAGATCATGAATATCCATTGAATTCAATATACAAAGACCTTTATTAAGTTTATCCATCAACTTTGGCTCTTTTGGATTCATCTCCAGTTCAATTGTCTTTTCCGACATTTTAAAGATATTCATCGCTGAAAAATTCTTCCACTGAATTTTTTCATCGATTGATTTGAAACGGTTTTCTCGTACCGATTTCAACTGGTTGTACTCTGTGGTAAATTTTCCCTGCGAGCGGATGTCTGGATAATCTTTGCCGAGATTTTTATTCTGCT
>DQIO01000239.1 GCA_020793555.1 Methanosarcinaceae archaeon
GAATACAGACAACATGCAGTTCAAAGATACTGCAAGGCTATGTGCCACCATACAACGCACACGTTATCGAGCGCCTGCTTGATGCCGGTGCCGTCATACTTGGCAAGACCAACATGGACGAGTTTGCCATGGGCACATCAACAGAATCCAGTCACTACGGTACAACTCTCAACCCATGGGACAATGAAAGAGTCCCGGGCGGTTCATCAGGCGGCAGTGCAGCAGTAGTTGCAGCAGGAGAAGCCCCCATCTCGCTTGGTTCAGATACCGGGGGGTCGGTCAGGTGTCCGGCAGCATTTTGCGGTGTAGTCGGACTCAAACCAACCTACGGCGGCATATCACGATACGGACTTATCTCGTATGCAAATTCACTTGAACAGATCGGACCGATCGCAACAAATGTCAGCGATATCGCAACCATCATGGATGTCATCGGAGGGTATGACCCCCGCGACAGTACATCCATCAGGCAGGAAATTGCATATCAGGATTCACTTATTGACGATGTTTCGGGACTCAAGATCGGAGTTCCCGATGAATATTTTGCAGAAGGCATTGACGAAGGCGTTGAGAAATCCGTATGGGCTGCCATCCACAAATTCGAAGACATGGGTGCGACATGGGAGAAAGTTTCCATGCCTCATACAAAGTACGCACTTCCTGCATACTACGTAACTGCAATGTGTGAAGCATCATCCAACCTTGCACGTTTTGACGGCACACGATATGGTCATGTTGAGCAGGGCGAGAACTGGCATGTCATGGCATCACGCACCCGTGCAAAAGGTTTTGGCGAGGAAGTAAAACGCAGGATACTGCTCGGAACATACGCATTATCTGCCGGATATCATGACAAGTATTACCTAAAGGCGCTCAAAGTGCGCACACTTGTAAAACAGGACTTCGACAAAGCACTCTCCAACTTAGATGTGCTCATGGCACCAACCATGCCTGCTCCGGCATTTAAGATCGGTGAGAAGATCGAAGACCCATTGGCTCTCTATCTCACAGACGTAAACACAGTACCGATCAATCTCGCAGGAGTACCTTCAATTTCCATGCCATGCGGACTGGTTGACGGACTTCCGGTCGGGTTGCAGATAATAGGAAATCACTTTGACGAATCCACGATTATGCGCGCTGCATATTCATTTGAACAGAACACCGACCATCTTGCCAAAAGACCTGCGGGGGTGGAATAATGGTTTACCACAATCCTGACGGAGTAATGATAGGACTGGAAATACATGTCCAGTTGAACAAACTGAACACCAAGATGTTCTGCGGATGTTCTACAAAGTATCATAATGATGAGCCCAACAGCCATGTTTGTCCGGTATGTCTTGGACTTCCGGGCTCGCTTCCTGTGATAAATGAAAGGGCAGTAGAAGCTGCTATGAAGATCGGGTTGGCACTCAACTGTGATATCGTGCCACAGACACAGTTCCACAGAAAGAATTATTTCTATCCCGATCTTCCAAAAGGCTTCCAGACAACCCAGTACGATTTTCCTATCGCAAGCGAGGGCAAGGTCGTCATCGAAGGCGAGGACGGCGAACATGTGGTCGGAATTACACGCGCCCACATGGAAGAGGATCCGGGGCGGTTGGTGCATATCGGTTCCATTGATAAATCCAAAGGTACAATGATCGATTACAACCGTTCAGGCATGGCACTGATCGAGATCGTATCGGAACCGGACATGCGAAGCCCCAAAGAAGCACGCCGTTTCCTTGATAAATTGCGTAATATAATCGACTATCTCGATGTATGCGACACCACACTTGAAGGTGCAATGAGGTTTGATGCAAACGTTTCCATAGGCGGAGGTTCACGCGCAGAGGTCAAGAACATCTCATCCCACAAAGGAGCTGAGCGGGCATTGTTGTTTGAGATCGTGCGCCAAAAGAACCTGTTGCGCCGTGGCGGCACTGTTGTTCAGGAAACACGTCACTTCGATGAAGCGCGCGGTGTAACTATATCTCTCCGTACAAAAGAGCAGGAACACGACTATCGCTATTTCCCTGAACCCGACCTTGTCCCGATGCGTGTGGCAGACCGCACTGCAAAAGTTGCAGAAACACTCCCTGAACTTCCCGATGCAAAACGTGAGAGGTTCACAAAAGAGTATGGTATAGCAGATATGCATGCAAAGGGTCTCACATCCGAGATACGTATTGCCGATTACTATGAGGAAGTCGCAACAAAGGTCGATCCTAAAATCTGCACTCCATGGGTTGCAGATGTGCTCAAGGGTGAATTGAATTATCGCGACCTTACAATTGAATCTTTCACAGTGGATGACATGGTCGAGATAATAGGGATGGTCACACAGGACAAGATCACTGAAAAGAGTGCGGTCGAAGTCATTCGAACTATACTGGACAATGGTGGCAGTGCGGCTGATATTGTTAAGGAGAAAGGACTCATCAAGGTTGATGATGATGTTGTCTCTACGGCGGTTTCGGAAGTCATCAAAGAGAATGAGGCTGCAGTTGCCGATTATCTTGGAGGAAAGGAGCAGTCATTGAACTTCCTTGTGGGCCAGGTTATGAAAAAGACACGCGGGCGTGCGGATGCAAGGGAAGCGCGTGAAATGGTGCTTAAAAGTCTGAACAAATGATAAAAAAACAGGTATGGGTTCCAGTGTGTTTGTATTAATGGCTGGCTTCAACTCATACCATGTTTGATACCAAATTGTGTACCGAAAAAGCCAAATATTATTAAAACATGGTTTTATTTGCCATATCAAGAAATCCCATCCATTATGTGGAGATATGGTATGGTGGTGGACAAAGCCGTCTGCAAAATAATCTGCCCTTGGGTGTGAAATCCCAAAACTTACACAGGTTTTTGGCAGAAAATGCAGTATGCGTTTTGTAAAAGAAAGATATAGCCATGTAGCATGCTTAAATTGGGCACACTATGGGGTTGGCTGATATCCGGGAGCAAGGAAGGAGAAGGGCTCCCACCACCGCCATTTTATTCTTCTATTTTATCTTATCAATATGTTCTGCAGCTCTGCTGCGGTTGGGTGTATCGTCACAATTTTTGACCTCATGAAACACTTTCACCCCGCTTGGCTCACCTATATATACAAATAGTGTGTATTGATATTTGCCTCTCAAACAAAAACAAACAAGAGGCTTGAGGAATAATATGAAAGAAACAGCTACTAGCATAAAAGGCAAGTTTTTAGAACTTGGTGTAGAGATTCCTATTGAGGATATTGAAGAGAGATTGGACAAACTTATTACGAAGTTCAGGGTCCCGTTGGACGAAGCCCGCAGAAGTGTTGTCAACTACTTTTTAAAAGAACATAATATTGCCAAAAGTGATTACTTTGCAGGGCAGGTCGAACCGCCGCAGGGAGAGTCACCGCAAGTGAGCACAGCCGATATTTCAGAGGCTGACAGGTGGGTCAGTCTTAGGGGTAAGATCGTCCAGCTCTGGGATAATGATCATGAATCAATCTCACAGGTCGGGCTGATAGGGGACGAGAGTGGAACAATTAAATTTACCAAATGGCAAAATGCGGAGCTTTCTGATGTGGAAGAAGGAAAATGCTATCTGTTCAGTAACGTGATATCAAAAGAATGGAATGGCAGGATTAATATTGATCTCAACAAAAACAGCTCAATAGAAGAGCTTGATGAGGACATAGATATAGATGTCCAGGGTCCGTCCACCGAATCACCGCAGGTCAACACAGCCGATATTTCAGAGGCTGACAGGTGGGTCAGTCTCAGGGGTAAAATTGTCCAGCTCTGGGATAATGATCATGAATCGATCGCACAGGTTGGGTTGATCGGTGATGAAACCGGTACGATCAAATTCACGAACTGGCAAAGTGCGGAGCTTCCCGATGTGGAAGATGGAAAATGCTATCTGTTCAGTAATGTAATTTCAAGTGAATGGAATGACAAAATCCAGATCAATCTCAACAAGAACAGTTCAATTGAAGAAATCGATGATGATATAGAGGTTGGAAACTCAGCTGTTACCTTTACCGGAGCGTTGGTAGATATCCAATCTGGTTCAGGGCTTATAAAACGCTGTCCTGAATGCAATCGGTCACTGACAAAAGGAGCATGCACTGAACACGGTAAGGTCGAAGGTTTGTATGATCTTCGCATCAAGGCAATTATGGACGACGGCATTGTAACACAGGAAGCTCTTCTGAATTGTGAATTTACGGAGAAAGTTGGTGAAATAACGCTTGACGATGCAATTGCTATGGCTGCTGATGCTCTTGATCAGGCGGTCGTTTTGGATATGATTAAAAACAAACTGGTCGGCAAGTACTATACCGTCACCGGACCACGGTTAGACCGGTACATACTGGTGGATTCAATCGAATCGGAATTAAAATTGGATGACGCATTGCTTGATGATCTTCTCGCAGAAGTAGAGGTGGTATAAATGGCAGGATATTTCAGGGAAATTGCAAGAAGGATCTTCGCTCAGGAATTCAGGGAATCCAACCTGACATTCAAAGACGGTGATGACCAGTATGCTCCGCAATATTTGCTCACCCCTACCGGTGCGAAGGTAAACCGCATGTTTATTGTTGGAACACTTACCGAAAAAGAAGACGTCGGAACGGATTCCGAATACTGGCGTGGACGGGTATCTGACCCGACAGGTTCATTTCTGGTGTATGCCGGACAGTACCAGCCGGAAGCTGCCCAGGTTTTGGTAGAATGTGAGACGCCCGCATTTGTGGCAATCGTTGGAAAGCAAAGCACTTACACAACAAATGAAGGAGATGTCCTGACATCCATACGCCCGGAATCAATACAGATCGTAGATGGTGATACTCGCGATATGTGGGTATTGGATACGGCAAAGCAGACATTGGATCGCCTCAACTTGCTCAAAGATGGTGGCCCGGATGCTGCAAAATCTGTTGAACACTACAATCCTGATATTGAACACTATCGTGCGATGGTAAAACAGGCTCTGGAATCACTTAAGGAATACCAGTGAGAAGAGTTTTAATATTGCATAATGTTGCTGCGCCATGATTGGCGCAGTAGTTCTGACCAAAAACATGATAAACAAAAACTGCATTTTGTTCATGTAGGTGATTAATATGAAAACGTATCTTTTAATTTGGTTTAACAGTGATGGTGTAAGTCCATCAAAAGTTAATCAAAGGCTAATGTCCCTGGGATTTAATCCAATGCAAGGTTCTTATGACTATGTTTATAACTGGGATAACAATGTAGATATGGATGAGATTCTCCGCTTTGGTGACAAGGTACAACTAAGTCTTCAAGGCAGTGGAGCAATGTTTAAGATCGAAACGATATAAACAAAAAGTTCATTTTTCATTCTTTCCGAGATTACGTGAGAATGCGACATAATCGCAGCATTTTCCTTCTATCTCAATAATCTTTCCAGAAACCGAACCGTTCTCTATCATTAATTCTACCACGGTTGGATCTGCCATTCTGGGTGATGTCGGAGAGCCGGGACACACAAGCATAACATCATTTTTCTCAATAAGCGGTCTGTGTATGTGCCCGAAAATAAGAACATCCACCCCCATCTCAAGAGCAAGGTAGCGCACTGCAGTAGTGTTTGCAATGGACAAACCACCTTCATGCACAACACCGATTCTCACACCGTCCACTTCGAACTTGATCTGTTTTGGTAACAGGTTCTTAAGTTTTGCTTCATCGGAATTTCCACAGACCGCCTTCAATTTTCCAGTGGATGCAAAAGCCTCATAGCATTCAAAAGATGTGAAATCACCGGCATGAACAATGATATCGCACTCATCAATAATATCAAGGATATTATTGGGAATTTGGTTATCATGTAAATGTGTGTCAGAAATTGCTATTATTTTCATAATTAAATGCTAAGGTCGATCAGTTCATATTCCAAACCATCGTTCTCCAATCGGCTAAGAAGAGAAGGCACTTCTTCATCGATCGATACAACAAGTGATGACAAACCATGGAATGCGGCTTCAATAACCGATTCCTTTGCACCGAACATAACATTTGGTGATATTCCGATACGCTTCAGTGCGATAACCGATTCAGCCCCTATTACGGCGATATATGATTTTGATTCTGCAAGTGTTCTCAAGCGGTCAAGGTCAACATTCTTTGATCCACCACGTTCAATTCTTGGAATTTTGCAAACCGTAATGCTTGCGTTTTCAAGATCGATAAGACCGTGCAGGTTTGTAACACCAACATCTTCGCCACATTTCACATCGTCGATCGTGATTCCTGTAGCATTCGTAACATTCCTGTTGCTTACATACAAAAGCCCGTCTCGCATCTTGAGATATACCGCATCACCTTTGTGCAGATCATCCTCTGCTATTGCAGTCCAGGTTGATACATGACTTATAATCTCTTCCATGACAAAACTCGCATATCGTTTCATCTCAGCCGCATTTTTAAGTACCCACTCGACCCCTATTTTTGTAATTCGATAACGTGCTCTCCCTTCTGAACTGATGAAACCTTCGGCTGCAAGTTCTTTTATGTACTCGGATACAGCTTGTGGCGTAATCCCTACTTTATCGGCAATTTCTTTTTGCCGAACAACTGGCTGGTGTGCTGCAACTTCTGTTAAAATTTGAAATTTCGTAATCCCGCTCTTTGTGTGCAGGATATCGATCATTTGACATCCTCGTTCATTTTGACCCTTTGTCCCATAACTGTCAATTTATCGGAACGGCGTGCTAATGCACGTATGTACAAAGGTGACTGATTAAATGCACGAACCAGATTGCTCATTGATTGATTTCCTTCAGAAACAAGTGTTTCAAGTTGTTCAATAGATTCTTTGAAATCTTCATAAGGCTTAAATGACAACATTACGATATCGCTCATATCTTCAAAAGAACATTGGAAATTGGTTTGCACTTTGGAATATGATGTATGATACTCCATTGCAGGTGTTTTGCCGGGTTCAGGCATACGCCATTGACTTTCGATCAATCCGCCTGTCTTCAAAATACGGATGCTTTTTGAAACATCGCTGCCCATAAATTCTTCCAAATCTTCCTCTGTCATCCACTTTTTTGAAAGTGCATCAAACACATTTTTATGTGTCCTCGATCCAAAAATTCGTAGAAAAGGAACCAATTCCGAAGGATCGTTGATAATTCGCGTTCGTTTGCCCATTTATTGACCTCGTTATTATACCTTGTTTATATGGCGCTTAATGTTAATAAAGATGATGTGGATTATGCATCCGATCTCACAATTTCAAGAGCATCATTTCTATTCCAGTCAAAAACAGGATATGAACGATCAGACCCTCTTGTTTTTTCATACAAAGCATGGGAAACAATAGGTAACGCTATTGTGGCATCAACAAAAACCTGTACTTTTTTCGCCTGCGGTGCGATTTTACCCCATGACACTCCTTCATCAAAAGTACAACCTGAAAGCCCGCCCCAGTGAGGTACATCGGTTGTATATTGTATCGCGTAATCATGCCCACCAATATCTGTTCCCATAATGGATGCGACAACTTCGGTCTGTTGTATGAAGTTTTTTGGAACCCCTCCGCCCACATATACAACTCCGGTCTTTTGTGACCTCTCAACGATCTGTGTAATTTCATCGACATCCTTAATCTGATCGATATTTGCAGTGCAACCGTTTCTTCTTGCGATTGCAAGTCCTATCCCGATCGAACTGTCACACAGCGCAGGGGTAAATATGGGTACGCCATGCTTGTATGCACTTACAATGATAGAGTCAGAATCAGAGTCAGAATCTGAACCAGAACCAGAGTCAGAATCTGAACCAGAGTCAACACCCTTGCTGAGCCTTGCGATCTCTTTACCAAGTATATGCATGAATTCCCGTGATGAATATGGCCTGTCTTCAAGCGTTTTTGCAAAATCGGCGATAAGGTGGTCAACACTCCTGAATTCATCCTCTACAGCAAACACGTCGTATATCCTGTCTACACCGTGTTCGTACAGTTTTTCATCGTCTGCCAAATGTGAACCTACATAGTGTTTCATGCCAAGTGCCTCGTGGCAGTCATGGAAAATGTTTGCACCTGTGCTCACAAGACAATCTATCATTCTGTTCCGTATCATGTGGGATATGATTTTTCGCATGCCTGCCGGCACCATTGCACCGGTTAGTCCCATAAGAATGGTAATATTATCTTCTTTTAACATATTGTGCCATACCTGCACAGATTCGGCCAATTTCCTGCCCTGAAATCCGGTAGTTAGCATTGCATCCGTAAGTTCACTTATGGAACGATCCCTTACATCAACAGGATTGGTTTGGTTCTTGGTGAATGGATTTTGGTTCATATAAGTTCCATAAAACAGTAATTATATAATAAAGACCGCTGCAGACAATACAGTGGTCCATCGTAATTCATCTTCTACATTAGCTGATCTTGCGATATGTACAGTCTTTATTGGCTCTTCATCTGTCCATGTATGGTACATGCTTCTTGCAAGTTGTTCTGCATATTTGCCGGCTGCTGCTTTTGTTTGTCCAAAGGCATGATGTTCAGAGATATATCCATGCTTGTTGATATCTTTTGGAATTGCACATCCAATAGCTGATGTTATTAATCGGCTTGGTTCGTCCGAAGAGTTTTTTGACATTACACAAAAAACGATCTGACCAGGATCCAATTCTGCAAGTCCTTCTTTTTTTGACACGATAATACAATGTGGTGGCAAAATCGAACTTACAGTAACAAGATTATATTTCTCGATCCCTGCACTCCGAAGTGCAGTTTCAAATGATTCGAGATATTCTGTATGTCTTCCTACACCGCTTGTGAAAAAGACTTTTTTAGGTACTAAATTCATGTTCATTTGCAACTATCACATCCTATTATATTTACAATAAAAGATTTGTTATTTATAGCAATCATTGTTCTTAAAAATAACCCTTTGATATCATGAATTGGTATATATTGTTGACACAACACTAGTGTCACGTCAACTATCAAGTGTCTGATTATGAAGATAGGCCATATGGCACAATTTCAATTTTCTAAACTCCAAGATGACCGATCGGTTTCTAC
>DQIO01000238.1 GCA_020793555.1 Methanosarcinaceae archaeon
TGATGCTCCGTTTTCTTTAGTTTAGGTCAATTGCTGTGACTTTCTTTTTAGCATCGGCACCCGCATGTACGTATAATTTGCCCGCGGGTGTTCCTAAGTCGGTGCGCTGACGGCACTGTGTAGAAAACGATCGGTGATTTTGGAGTCTAATTTCATATGACCTATGCCCCTCATAATAGACACTTGATAGTTGACTCGACACTAGCTTGTCACCAAAACAGCATTGGTGATGACAGTGTCCCTCAAAATCTCGAAAGAATATTATCAACTTTTAATCGTCAAATTCAAACACAGATTTATAATGAGATACAGCGAGACTATTCTTTCCCCCGTATAATATGTCGAACACTGTCAGAACTCTTTAACCCAAATTTGACAGTTGTCACTCTGCACTCGGGAGTGTCATCAGCACTCCCATGTCCTCAAGTATACCAGCGATCTCCTTAAACGCAAGGAACAGCACTTTTCGCTGGCTATCAACTGATTCGACCCTTGGCTCGGAAGCGAACCATATCTCTTTTTCAGTGCTTCCTCGTGTGATCGAAACGCATGAAAGCATATCTGCCTGTGTCAGCCTATAGATTGAATCTTCACCGGTCGGTGTAACCCATGCAGGATGCATTGATTTCAAATTACCAATGAACTTTGTCCAGTTGACTGTTGCAGATGCCTCAAGGTTTAAATGCAGATGTGCACGCTCACCTGTTGTCTTTTCATCAAGGTTTTCAAGGAACTTTGCATATTCCTTGCTAGACACATCGACTTCCTGTTCATCCTTTTGTGTGAGTTTCTCTGCAACATCACTGAAGAATGGTGCAAGGTTTACATCGCCTGAAGGTTTTGTTGCAAAGGACACTCCAAAGAATGCGATTCCACTTAACAACATTCCCACAATGACCCCGTGATTCATGAGGATGGGGTGTATAGTTTCAAGATAATAAGGTTCCATTGGCGCAGTCTTTATAAGATCCACAGCAATGAACCCGATCTGGACAACTGCTCCGACCACAAGTCCTGCAAGTGCACCTTCCTTTGTTGCACGCTTCCAATAGATTCCACCCATAATCGGGAAGAAATATGATGCGCTTGCGATAAAGGTCGCTATGTGAATTGCCTCAAGGATCCCGTCAATTAAGAAAGAACCGATTGTTGCACCTGCAACAACGATCAGTATACTGACCCTGTTGACCACAAGCATTTCTTTCATTGTAGCATCCGGTTTTATGTATCTTTGATAGATATCACGGGAAAGACATGATCCGCCTGATGTTGCGAAAGTATCGGCACATGACATCGCTGCTGCTGCAAGACCAATAGCACTGAGTGCGACAATGATCGGTGGGAAGTTACTTACTATGAATACCAAAAGCGCAGGTTCAGCCTGCGCCATTCCCATTGGGAAACCGGCTGCTGCAATATCGGGATAAATAGCGTTGAGTCCAATCGCGATCACGGCACATGCTGCAAATACGATTGCAACCAACAGTGAACCAAGAATCATTCCAAATCGTGCGGACTTTGCATCTTTTGCAGCCCAGACTCTCTGCCATGGGTCCTGTTCTGTCATCCACCCGGGAACAATTGCAAATATGAATATGAGTACCATAGGAAGTCCGATTATGAACGGATTCCACCATGTACCCGGCACATCGCTGAACAGTTGGGATACGGAAATTTCTGCCATGTCAACTCCACCCGATGTTGCAGCACTCACTGCAAGAGCAGCCATTACAAGTGCAAAGACTGACAGGAATGCGAATTGGACGACATCAGTCCACACAACGGCAGATAATCCACCAAGAGTCACATATACCGATACGGCAATTGCGACTATAAGTGCTGCATGAATTGGATCTACACCATAGAATACTGACAGGACAAATGCAAATCCCTTGATATCAGCCACTGCAAAGAGTATCATCACAATGGTGATGATAAACGCAACAGGAGCGCGTATTGCGCTGCTGTACCTCATTTCAAGAAGTTCCGGCTGTGTGACGGAGGGCAGGTTCTTTATCCTGCCAACAAGAAGTGCAATTATCAACAGGGCGGCAATGTTCGGGAAAACAAATCCCCAGATCGAGCCCATTCCAAGCAACATGTAAAAACCAATAACTGCAAGGAGTGCTCCTGCCGTAAGCCAGGATGCTGCGGCTGAAAATCCAATGCCAATAGCACCAACTTCCCTGCCTGCGAGCCAGAAATCAGTAACAGATTTCTGTTTTTTCGAAAAATACAATCCAATTGTCACAAGTCCCAATAAATAGACTGCAAGCAATATCAAAAATGTTTGATAACCATCCATAAGTATTACCTCTTATAACCTCTGTCATACCATAAAGAATATTCAATAACTGTATATTTGTTTTATAAAACTTAAAGTGCCCTTTAGAATCTCTTTAAAAAGCGATGACATGTTATTGGGATGGATATATATTATATTTATGTACTCAGTATCGTTTTTTAAATTGAAATGACAACCTTTATCAATCGTTATGTTTCTAAGAACACAATGATGACTACAAAGAAGACTATACTAATTACTACTTTGTTCACAATACTCATGATATCATTTTCAGGATGTATTGGAGAGGATGATGACAGCGAATCCGTTTTAAAAATATACCATGCAGGCAGCCTAAGTATGCCAATGGATAAACTCGAACAAAAATTCGAAGAGCTCCATCCTAATGTAGATGTGCAGCGCGAAGCCGCAGGCAGTGTAGCCTGTGTAAAAAAGATAACAGAACTTGATAAGCAAGCCGATATACTGGCGTCTGCTGATTATACTTTGATCCCGTCAATGATGATCCCTGACTTTACGGATTGGTATGTTGTATTTGCCCGCAACCAGATCGTAATAGCATATACTGATGATAGTAAATACAGTGATGAGATCAATCAGAGTAACTGGTATGATATACTAAGAAGGGATGATGTCACCTTTGGCATTTCCAATCCTAATGACGACCCTTGCGGTTATCGCTCACAGATAGTCACACAGCTGGCGGAAAACTATTATTCCGATGCTGAGATATATGATGACATAATGGGAGCCAATACCGAAATAACAATCTCGACAGAAGGGGATATATCTGCTATAAAAATGCCAATGTCAGAAGAGATCAATCCTAACACAAAGAAGATAATGCTTAGAAGTATGGAAGTTGAACTCTCGTCAGCTTTGGAAATGGGTGAGATCGATTATTTCTATATCTACAGAAGTGTTGCAGTCCAGCACGGATTTAAGTTTGTGGAACTTCCATCCCAGATCGACTTGGGTTCCATAGAGTATACAGATATGTATAATAAGGTGAATATAGAACTTTCAAACGGAAAAATTATTGACGGTAAGCCAATCGTATATGGAATAACAATACCAAATAATGCAATAGAGCATGATCTTGCATTGGAATTCGTGAAACTGGTAATAAGTGAAGAAGGACAACAGATATTTATTGATAACGGACAGCCACCAATCATTCCTGCGGTATCAAATGATATAAATGCAGTGCCGGATGAATTGAAGGAATATCTGGCATAAGAGGGAATAACAATATGGAGTAATATGGGAATCTTAATAAAGCAAAAACCAGCGAACATCAAAAGGGCTGACCCCCTGATGTTGTTATTTTACATTTTGTCTCTGGTTTTGTTGCTTTTTGTTTTTGTGGTTATTGCCAATATGATAATCGGTCAGGTATTGACCGACTTTTCCGGACTTCTGGATGCAGCATCGAGTAAACCTGTTTTAAAATCTATATTCCTCTCATTGTATGCAGGATTTCTTGCAACAATGATCTCTTTGTTACTGGGCGTACCTACGGCATACATTCTTGCAAGAAATAATTTTATAGGAAAACGTTTTGTTGAAAGCATGCTCGATGTCCCGGTGGTAATTCCACATACGGTAGCAGGTATTGCATTGCTTACCGTGTTTGGTTCTAACGGACTTATCGGTGCTCCGCTAGAGCCTTATATACAGTTCAGGGACGCCATGCCCGGAATTGTTGTTGCCATGCTGTTCGTATCTGCACCATACCTGACGAATTCTGCACGCGAGGGATTTAAAAATGTGGATCCTAAACTGGAGAACGTCGCACGCTCACTTGGAGCACCTTTTTGGAAAACATTTGCAATTGTCACACTCCCACTTGCATCCCGCCATCTTTTGATCGGTTCTATCATGTGCTGGGCGCGGGCTATCAGCGAATTTGGTGCTGTCGTGATGATCGCATATTATCCAATGATCGGACCGACCCTGATCTATGACAGGTATTTATCACAGGGTCTCACGGCATCTCGTCCGATTGCTGTTTTACTTATATTGGTAACTCTTGTGATATTCCTTGCAGTAAGAATATTGTCAGCTGGATGGCGTGTGTATGATAAGGATTAAAGAATTGCACCGGATCTGGAAAGAGTTCAAGCTTGCAGGAATCAACCTTGAAATTGCAGATGGTGAGTATTTCGTAATACTAGGTCCAACCGGTGCCGGAAAAACGCTTCTATTGGAACTCATTGCAGGATTTTACCGACCGGATGGCGGAGATATATACATCGGCGACAAAAATGTCACAGGACTACCTCCTGAAAAACGCAATATCGGTTTTTTGTATCAGGACTACTCTCTTTTTCCGCATATGAATGCGGAAAAGAATATTGAATTCGGGATGCGTATGAGAGGAGTTAAGAATCGTGACACGGTTAAAAAGATTGCAGGATATCTCAATATTGGGCATTTGTTGCATAGGTACTCACAGACACTTTCCGGGGGTGAACAACAACGGGTTGCACTTGCAAGGGTGCTTGTTATCGATCCGGATGTTCTGCTTTTGGATGAACCCCTGAGTGCACTTGACCCTGGAACGCAGGATGCGACTCGAAAGATCCTGAAAAGCATTCACAGTGATTCAAATCTCACGGTTATCCATGTAACCCACGATCAGACAGAAGCAAGAATACTTGCAGACCGGGTTGCAGTTATGATGGATGGCAGGATCGTGCAGGTAGGTACGCCGGACGAGGTGTTTGACAAGCCTGTTAATGATGAGGTCGCTCATTTTGTTGGTGTTGAAAATGTGTTGAAGGGAGAAGTCATTGAAAGCAGCAATGGGGTTTGTGTGCTCGATATCGGAGGCAAGGTGCTTGAAGCCGTGTCGGAATGCGCGACAGGGGATACGGTTTACGCTTGTCTGCGCCCTGAAAATGTGACTTTGAGTAAAACCGGAGTCAACAGCAGTGCAAGGAATTCATTTAAAGGCAGTTTGCTTGAAGTTGAGCGGATGGGTGCTCTTGTGAGGGCAAAGGTGGATATGGATGGCAGTTTTTTGTTGAACGCATTTGTGACCAACCAGTCGGCAGATGAGTTGGGGCTTACGTGCGGAGAAACTGTGGTCGTTTCGTTTAAGGCATCTGCGGTTCATGTGGTTTGATATAAGTTGTGATGGATTTATTATGGAATTATGAATATGAAAACTAAAACAAAATTGTGGCTGACAGAGGATGGCAAACAATTGATCGGGGAAGGCAAGGCAGCACTTCTGGAATCCATAGACGAAGAAAGGTCATTGAACAAAGCAAGCAAGAAACTGAATATCTCATACAAACATGCATGGAATATGCTAAAGAGCATGCAGGAAAGGGCAGGGCAGGACGTTGTTACAACTGTTCGCGGTGGTAAGGATCAGGGGACGTTCCTGACTGATTATGGGAGGGAATTGCTTGCTGAGTATGAGTCCCAGAAGAATATAATCCATGAAACCGTTGACGATGAAACGTTCTGGGAAGGAGTTGGACTGAAGATAACAGCACGCAACCAAATGAGTGGAAAGGTTGTTGGGGTCGAGAAAGGCGATGTTATTTCCAAAGTGAAGGTCTTGATCGAGCCAACTGTTGTGACATCGGTTATTACAAGTGAAGCTGTGGATAAGTTGGAGATTAAGGAGGGGGATGAGGTGTTTGCTATTGTTAAGTCCACGGAAGTAATGATCGGGAAGAAGTAGTGGGATTAAGTTAAAGACGATGCATCAGCACGCCGCAAGCGGCGGATTGACTCGGCATTAAAAAGACCCCTACAAATACGATTTATCCTAAGTTTGACAGTTTCATTTTTAATCAACTGAATGTCTACTTTTTTTTGTATTCACAAGAATCTCGATATTTCTTTTTTCTCTTCACCAATTGACAGTTCCTTCACCTTTGCTCACCTTCATTTTTCATAATTTTTATCCACTTTTACCTATGTCTATTTGACAGTATCAGACTTGTCTTTAGAACGCGTTTTTTCTGATTATTATCCATTTTTGGAACGGACAATTTGACAGTCCTACCATATCTTTTAACAACGGCTCATAATTCGACTTTAGCTTGTTTTCAAGCAGAAAATATCCAAAAAACACATGATGGAATTTGACAGTTGGACGGTATTTCGGCAAAAATAAGGCGAAAAAGTACATTTACTCCAATTTTGATGCCATAAATACACTGATCTTACGGCAAAAAATGGCCAATTAGCGCAATTTCGTACAAAAAAATTAAACTGTCAAATAGGTTTTCCTGACAAAAATACTAAAATTATACCTAAAAAGAAGATATCCTCTTCATGAAAGAGTCAAAACTGTCAAAGTTAGGTTACCACATAATCATACTGCGCGCCGTTTGAGTTGACCACATCGACCAACTCAGGCAGGGCAGTCTGTGATTTGTCCCTGATCTCCTGTATTGCTACGATGTCAATAGGTGCGGATGATCTTTCCAAGTACGTCCATAACTTCTGGCTTGTCTGCTTTGCTGACTCCGAATACCTGGATGTTGAACGCGCCTATGCGGAGTAGGTCGTTGTTATTGGTTTTGTCAATTGTGTCCGTCCGGTTGTGTGGGAGCATTGGTGGTTTGTACTATTGATGATGCTGTCATGTCCGGCGCGTTTCCGTTGCGAGCACAGCCATCAGAACAAGGTGTGTGCAAAAGTGGATTGCAGGTATTTTCAGGGGTGATCAGTTCCTTTTTACTCCCATTTCTTTCAAGGACACTTCCATGTTGAAAATCTCGTCCATGTTCTCGGCTAAGAGTATAACGGCAAAATCGCCGGACAATGGCAATGTATCGCAGCTAAAAGGAAATACGGAATTTAATTTTTTGCCATCATAAAGTACGGGTTTAATACGTTTCGTGAGCTCAATAAATGAACATGCGGATGTCTTGATCTTTATAAATTTCCAGTATGGAATGGGGGTAATCAATTTTTCAATGTTATCTACGATCATGCTCACATAAGAGGAGCCGTTAAAACGAGCGTTATTTTCAACCGGAAATATACCATCATCTGATACAATATAATCGATACCGGCTACGCCCCGATATCCAAATTCAGCCATATTGGTTACAATTTTTTCAGATGTTTTTGTGATGTAATTTAAAATATCTGGTGACGTTTTTGCTCCTTTGATAGTACCAATGTGTACCATGCCTCTTTCACATATTTGATCCCGCATACCAAGAGACTGTATATTTCCATCTCTGCTGATTACCCACTGGTCATTCGGAGAAGACAAGACGTTCAGAAAAGGCTCAATCATAATAGATTTTTCGCCGCTAATTGCAATTTCTTGATATATTTTAGAAATATCATTGCCTTGGGTTTTATATAACGACATACCGGCTTCGCCTAAAGTACCGCGAATAATAACAGTCTCACAGGTTGCCAAATATCCGCTAATAATGTTTTTCAGCTCTATACAATTTTCATTGTTTTCAGGATGCATATCAAATACAGTGCCTTTAACAACAGGCACGCCTAATTCTCGACATGTGGTCTTAAAAGCTGACTTATCATTATATTTAATTGTTGCAGTTTCAGTTGCTCCGAAAAGATCCGCACCAATAGTTTTTGCAGCTTCAGCTTCCACGTGCCCTGAAAACCATGGTACATATACAGGTTTTTTCCCGATCTGCCTGATAATCTTTTTGACAGGTTCAGGGTCATTAATGATAAGCTCCGAGAGACTCATATCTCTTGACTGAGCATTATATTCAACAACATAATCTGATCCAAGACCATAAGAGCGCAGCCATTTATGATATTCTTGATCCAGCTTTCCACGTAGAACTACCAGTTCATCCCCGCATGCCACCGGAAGCACTATGTCACATTTTGAATTAACAGACACATCACGGCGCGAGAACTGTGAAAAATTATCGGCTCCGTAAATAATTAACTCATTGTCATTGTTTGAAATCGATTTCCTGAGTGACTGGTATTCATACATATATTGTGTCCCCTTTTTTCAGTTAATAATTGCTTCAATTTTATTCTGCTTAAGTCTTTTATTCCACAATATTCAGATATAAATTACAGTCAATCCCAGAACATAAACCAAGAGGACATAAACCCAATTCCCACCAAACTTTGGAGTTCGTACCGGTGCTAAATTAAAGATTGCCATAAACATCAATATTGCATATATAAGGATTGAAAAAGTCGGCTGGTTGAAAAAACCGTTAAACAAAAAGACAAAAGCAAGAATAATGACATTGTTGTCAAGTGCCAATCCCATGTATGTCGAATCATCGATCAGGCCGAATATGTTGAAATAACTCAACCTTATTGCGGCGGTAGCGACAATCACAAATGCTCCAGGCAGGAACCATGAATTGAATTCCCCATAGCTCAAGAGAAAAACAGCGGGACAAATTCCAAAGCTCACAATATCTATCAATGAATCAAGCTGTCCTCCGAAAGCTCGATATTCATCTGTCCGTCCCTTCATACGGCGGGCAATGATCCCGTCTCCCCAGTCAAAAAGAACAGCCCAGATCATTCCGATTATCGCAAACGGGAAATTCCCTAAGATAGCATAATATATACTAAGAACTGCACATAGCAGTCCCGCAAGTGAACAGATATTTGGAAGGTCTCGGGCGAAAGTGATCATTCCAGTCTGATGTGATTGTTGACGTTGCGAATCGTTCATCTGGATACTTCCAAGACATTCGAATCAAT
>DQIO01000237.1 GCA_020793555.1 Methanosarcinaceae archaeon
AAAAAAACACTATCAGTATCGCCATCATACACCATAATAAAATTTTGTTTTAAACTACTGTGAGTATAGAGATTGTCGGAAGAGTACCTGAAAAGCGCCTAAATTGAAACTTCCCGAAATATTGTTAAAACTAAATCACCATGCTGCGCCCGTTCAAGTTTAGACAGTAAAGCTGAAATATTCGAAAATTAGGCTTTTCCGACAATATCAGTATACACAAAATACTGAAAAAAATAGCATCGGCATGTACACTCACGCCGCTTGTGGGAGGACCGATAGCAACGATCCTGTCAACCGCTTCGTCGCCTTCCAAAAGCGAAGTTTTTTGTAATCTAAACGTGGCACTAGATGCGATTTATGATAAATCTCATTTGATTTAAAAAATGTATCGGCCATGGAACTTATAATGTCCAATATTTATTGTTAAATTTTCACAACCAACATGTATAGGGGGGTTTAAGGCCTATTTTGGGCTTATTTCAATACCACGATTGATATTGGTATTAACTTATAGTTGGATCTCAGAATTTTTATGTAACATAGACGAAACATATTCTAGAGCGACATTTTATGAAAACGTTACTAGCCTAGATGTTTTCATGTGAAAATCGTATTTTATTCGTGGAACATAAACGGCTGACGAAAATCGGTGTTCAATTCATGTGAAAAGTGTCACAATCCCAAAATCCAGCATCAACGAAAGAGCAATAGCGATCACTGAAAACACAAAGATGACCAGATAGTTCAACCGCTCCTTTGACACAGACAGACTCCACATAACATAATTGAGTCCCTCAAAATCCTTTTCAGTGAGTGGTCGCGTGACTCGATCTTCTCAAGTAGGTTCAGATCTTTTATTACTCCAAACCTGCGCTTTGCAATATGATACCTATGGCCAAAGAAAAACAGGTAGCCAATAACTCCAAAATACCAAAGCACCTTTTAGAGCATACCGCTGTAGTAATATACAATAATGATAGCACGAAGCAGGATCGCTGATACGAGTCCCATCCAGAAATACAGTTTTATGAAAGTCATTCTTTATACTTCAGGGACATTAACGTTGGCCTTATCAGATTCAAAATGTTTCATGGACTTAGGGGTTGTTGAAATAAACTATCTAAATTATGACTAATAGAATGCTATTTATCGCAATCTGCGGACTTGTTCCACAAAATAAAATTCATTATGTTATTTCTGGGCAACGACTTAGATCACCCCGGGAAATATTTGCTACACGCATTTTCAGATGCACGGTCAAGGTATTTAAGTTCCAGACCGCAGACTATACGGTTCTCTGTGAATTTTTCAGTGGAAATGTCAATTGTATTGAGTGTCATGTGTGAAACAAATCTTTCGTTTCGTTATTTATATACCTGTGGTAACCGCGGGTTTGTTGTCAGTTGATAATGTGTTTATATTGTTAACTGGAAAGGCTCAACACATCATGATTCACATCTAAATTGTTAATTATGTATTATTAAGTATTACGAATAGCTAATTTTATATGTAATGAATGATTCAAAATGCAAAGAGTCAGGAATTATGATCAATAAAAATGCAAAGAGTCAGGAATTATGATTAATGAAAATACAACTGATTGGAATGAGGTCTGGAAACAACAGATGTCACTGCAAAACCGATCACAACATGCTGTAGATTGTTCTGCCATCTGGGACAAAAAAGAAAATGCAGAACTCTTTTTAAAAATGTTTCAGGGAAAGGGGAGTGAACTGATCGAAAACACCATAAAAGATCTACCTTTAACGCCGGAGTCCAGAGTTCTTGATATTGGAGCAGGACCTGGTACACTTGCGATCCCACTTGCAAAAAAGATATCTCATGTCACTGCAGTTGAACCTTCCCCAGGCATGGGCAGTGTGTTGCAGGACCAGATCGCAGAAAATGAAATAGATAATATAAGGTATGTTCACAAACGCTGGGAAGATATCGATATAGAAGCCGACCTTGACGCCCCTTACGATGTAGTAATAGCTTCTTACTCCTTGGGAATGCCTGACATTAAAGAAGCTGTGCGGAAAATGGAGGCAGCCTCCTCAAAATATGTTTACACTTACTGGTTTGCAGGGGAAACCTCATGGGATATTAATTTTAGAGCATTGTGGCCCTCCCTCCATGGAATCGAATATCATCCGGCACCAAAATGCAATGTCCTCTATAATGTGCTTTACCAGATGGGCATTTACCCAAACATTACTGTTATTCCATTCGAGCATGCCCATAAATTCTCTTCTGAAGAGGAAGCTAATGAGCATTTTAAGTCTCATTTTAACATCACTGAACAACGCCAAGAAGCGATTTTGGGAGATTACCTTAAAGACCATCTTGAAGAAGATGATGATTTCATTATCCTGAAAGGATCGAACACGCGCGTGAAGATGTGGTGGAAAAAAGGATGTGATTATAATGAACAATAAAAGTAACTACTTGACCTTTCTAATTATAGGTTGGATTATTGCGACCGTTATATTAACAGCGGGCTGCACAACCCCGCAAGAAGATAGTGCTACAAATGAGCTTGTAGTTGCCATAAGCACGGATGTTAACAACTGGTATCTTGACAAATTCCCTGGTGGTGATGCCAGATTTGTGTGGTCACAGGTGTATGAAACACTTGTAAGGCTGGACACTGATCTTAACATAGTGCCCGGACTGGCAGAATCATGGGAAACACCAGATGATGGGAAAACATGGATATTTCATTTAAGAGACGGCGTATATTTCCATAACGGTGCTCCTTTTGATGCGAACGCAGTTGTATTTTCATACAGCGATGAATCGTATGTTAAAAAAATGGGAGCTTTAAGGAGTCTGGATCATATTGAAACCATCGATGAGAATACAGTGAAATTTGTCCTAAACAGACCCATGCCATTGCCATTCTACCTCACACATGTGGCATGGCCAATCATGAGTCCCGATTGCGTTGATGATAATGGGGATTTTGTAGCACCTATTGGGACAGGTCCATTTAAATTTGAAAAACAAACCCCTGACCAGGAAATTGTACTTATCAGGAATGAAGATTACCGGGGTGATGAACCGGTCCTTGAAAGTGTTACATTTAAAGTGATCCCTGAGGCATCCACTCGTGTAATGGCACTTGAGACAAAAGAAGTTGATATGATTATAAAACTGCCTGAGTACGAAGTCTCAAGATTGGAAAATGAACCTGATGTCAATGTATACAGGAAATTGACAACCTTCACTGACTTTTTGCAATTCAACTGCAATAATGGGGTGTTCAACGATAAGGAAATAAGAAAAGCAGTCGCATATTCCATTAACACTGAGCAGATGCTAAATACGGTTTTGGAAGGCATTGGAACTCCAGCTAAAGGCCGGCCTTTATCCCCTGTCATGATGTATTCTAAACCTGAACTTGACCTATACGAATATGATGTGGAAAAAGCCAGTGAGATATTGTCAGAAGCCGGCTGGCAAGATTCTGACAACGATGGAATTCTTGATAAAAATGGACAAACTCTTAAGGCAAAATTTATTGTTGGAAAGGATGTATGGGCATCCCGCCATGTTCCAATGGCTGAAGCCATACAAGGCGCTTTGCAAAATGTGGGAATGGACGTAGATATCCAGGTACTGGAAAGCGGAGCCATTACTAAACTTGAGAATGAAGGTCAATTTGACATGATCCTTAGAAGTGGATATTTTGTATGGGGTCCCTACCCACGTCACTTTTTTGTCCACCAGTCCTTTTGTCCGTACTCACATTACAACAACACGGAATACGATAAACTGGCAAATGAAGCAGATTCAACAGTTGATCCTGAAAAACAGCAACAGTTGTACTATGACCTGCAGGATATGGTACTTGAAGAGCTGCCTGCTTTCTACTTGGTGCATGAGGAAAAGATCATTGTAGCCAATACATACGTAAAAGGCTACCGTATCACTGCTGAAGACCCATGGCTCAATCTTGACGGCGTGTATCTTGAAGGGAAGCAATGAATCTCAGGATCATTGCTCCCCCCTTATTTACAACAGTGTAACAAATGATTTTTTTAACTGTGCAGGATTAAGAAAAACTGGCAATAAGGAAAAGGAAAGAAATGCTGAAATATATCCTAAAACGCATATTTCTCGTATTTTTTGTGGTTATTGGAGTGACCATTGTAACCTTTTCTACAATGCATTTTGCACCCGGAGATCCTGCAGAGATAATTGCAGTTGCCAGGTATGGTGATGACCTGACCCAGGAACAGATTGACTGGGTTAGGGTAACAGAAGGTTTTGATTCCCCCGTGTACATCCAGTATCTGAAATGGATTGAGCATGTCTCACGCCTTGACCTTGGCAGATCACTGGTAACATCTCATGACATCTTTGAAGAAATTACCATCAGGCTCCCTGCAACTTTCAAACTGGCGGTTTCGAGTTTAGTGATATCATTGTGTATCGCCATTCCTGCCGGAATAATCAGTGCGGTAAGAAAAAATACAATAATTGACCATCTGTGTATGAGCGCTGCGCTGCTTGGAGTATCCATTCCCAACTTCTGGCTTGGATTGATGTTGATCTGGTTATTTGCACTGACCCTTCATCTGTTCCCCAGTTATGGATATGGAGGATGTGAGCATCTTGTACTTCCTGCAATAACCCTGGGAACATCCATGGCTGCCGTTACAACCCGCCTGACGCGTTCCAGTATGCTGGATGTATTGAATCAGGAATATATAGTGACAGCAAAAGCAAAAGGATTGGATGAAAAAACAATACTCTTAAGACATGCATTAAAGAATGCAATGTTGCCTGTTATTACTTTTGCAGGGCTGCAGCTGGGTTTTTTACTTGGCGGGGCTGTGATAGTTGAAACAATATTCGCATGGCCGGGAATTGGGAAACTACTGGTGGATTCTATATATGCCAGGGATTTTGCTATGGTTCAGGGTTGTGTGCTGTTCATTGCTGTCCTATTTGCGTTTACCAACCTGATAGTGGATATCACGTATGCGTTTTTAGACCCGAGGATCAGGTATGAATAAACTTAACGGTAAAAGGAACATTCTAAAAGAAGCCGGAAATAACAGGATGGCTGCAATTGGAGGGGCAATAGTCATCCTGTTGGTCTTAATTGCGATTCTGGCTTCCCTGCTTTCCCCGCATGATCCTTTTGAACAAAAACTGGAAAACAGACTCCTAAATCCATGTTTTGAATATCCTTTTGGCACGGATGATCTGGGAAGATGTATTTTCTCCAGACTTATCTTCGGAACAAGATATTCGCTGGCAATTGGTGTCACGGTTGTTGGAATAACAGCTTTGGTCGGTACGACGCTTGGAATCGTATCTGGCTATAGCCGTGGAATAATTGATGAAATCCTAATGAGAATTGTAGATATAGTGCTTGCTTTTCCAGGTATAATCCTTGCGCTGGTTATTGCAGGGATATTAGGGCCCAGCTTTTTAAATGTAGTAATTGCACTTTCTCTGACCCACTGGCCTGCATATACAAGACTTGTAAGAGGAATTACACTTTCCCTCAGAGAAAAGGAATTTATCGAGGGTGCAAAAGCCCTAAGGGCTTCAAACATCTATATTATGCGGCGCCATATACTTCCAAACTGCATCAATCCTATTATCGTACTTGCAACCCTTGATATCGCACATGCGATTATCTTTGCAACTGGCCTGAGTTTTCTCGGTCTTGGGATACAGCCTCCGACACCTGAATGGGGATCAATGCTTAAAGCCGGGATCCCGTATTTTCGAATCTCGCCTCATCTTACCTTTTTCCCCGGTACCGCCATAATGGTGACTGTGATGGCTTTTAATTTTTTAGGTGACGGTTTGAGAGATATGATCGATCCGAAAATAAACGAAATTATACTGGTGAGTGAATGAGCTTATTGAAAATACAGAACCTAAAGGTGTATTTTACTGCCAGGGGCAAAACAGTAAAAGCTAACAATGGTATTGATCTGGAGATCAGGGAAAATGAGATACTGGGCCTGATAGGAGAGACCGGTTGTGGAAAATCAATACTTGGAAGGGCAATAGTAGGACTGCTTTCTGATAATGTAGAGATTGGGGGGGAAATTGTTTACAAAAGTGAAAATATATTGGACCTTTCCGAAAACGAATTGAGAAAAATAAGAGGAAAAGACATCGGTATCATACTCCAAAACCCGTCGGCTGCATTAAATCCAGTGTTAAGTGTTGGCAATCAAATATCAGAGATCTATCGCTATCATGAGAATATGGGGAAAAAGGAAGCACGGATCAGAACAGCTGAAATGCTTGAAATGGTTGGGATTGACCCCAAAAGAATGCATGAATATCCCCATCAATTCAGTGGGGGAATGAAACAGAGGGTTATGATAGCTATGGGACTGGCCTTAAACCCCGGATTGTTAATAGCAGACGAGCCGACCAAAGGCCTTGACCCTACAACAAAAGACAAGATCGTAGACCTGATATGCGAACTGGTGATAAATAGAAATATGAGTCTGCTTCTCATCACCCATGATCTTGGCGTGGCTGAAAAGATGTGCGACAGGGTAGCGGTTATGTATGCGGGGGAAATTATTGAGATCGCAACAATTGAAAATATACTATCCAACCCCCAACATCCTTATACACAGGATCTGTTGAACTCGCGTCCTAAAAAAGGTTTGAACCCAACAGCGGGGGAAAGCCCAAGCCTAAGTTCGCCTCCAGCCGGGTGCAAGTTCCATCCAAGATGCAGATGCGTTATTGGCGAATGTCCAAAAACCCACCCACAGATGATAGAAACTGAAAAAGGAACCTCTGTCAGGTGTTTCTTATACAGGGATAATTGAGGTTTAAAAATGACTCTGCTATCAGTTGAGAACCTGAAAAAATACTACTATTCCGGTGTGTTTAACAAGAAAGAAATAAGAGCAGTTGATGGAGTGGATCTTGAAATAAAGAGCGGTAGAACATTGGGACTGGTGGGAGGCAGTGGATGCGGTAAAACTACCGTTGCCAGGACAATTTTACGTCTGGTAAAACCCACTGATGGCAGTATTGTTTTTGATGGAAGGGATATTACAAAATTAAAGGGTCGCCAAATGAAAAACCTGGGACGGGAGATGCAAATAATATTCCAAAACCCTGAAACCTCACTCAATCCGAGGATGAAGATGTATGATGCTATTTTGGAGCCTTTACGCATCCATAAATTATGTAGTGCAGATGAGGAAAATGAAAAAATTCACAGGTTGATTGAAATTGTTAATTTGAACAAGGAACTTTTGTTCAGGTATCCTCATGAATTAAGTGGCGGGCAGCTACAGAGGGTTGTAATCGCACGGATCTTAAGTTTGAATCCAAAGTTTATTGTTGCAGATGAAGCCACTTCCATGCTGGATCCCCTTGTCCAGGCACAGATCCTTAACCTGATGAAAGATCTGCAGGAAAAGTTAGGGATAAGTTACCTGTTCATTTCCCATGATATGGATGTAGTGGAATGGATGAGTGATGAGATTGCTGTAATGGACAAAGGAAAGATTGTGGACTGGAAATGAGTGTTGTGTATTTTAATTATTTGAGATTCTAGAAACCCTAAAGGAGGTATAATTTGAGTTCAGAGATGGAATTGATGAAGAAACCGGAAGTTGTTCCGGACAAATTTATGAAGATTATGGAAGATTCAATGCAGGGATTTTGGAGATATAAAGTCTTGGCTACTGCTCTTGATCTTAATATTTTCGAGTATATGAAAGCTCCAATAACACCGCAAAAGCTTGCTATCAAACTTGGCTGCGACCAGAAGATGGTTACATTACTTTGTGATGTCCTGTGCGACCTTGAACTTCTCTATATAGATGGAGAAAGTTATGCAAACACTGAGATATCCAATACCTATATCCTAAGCGACTCTCCATATTCGCAATTAAATTATATTTCAGGGATGGGGAAGAACATCAAACTGTGGGAAAAACTGCAAGATATCATCAAAAATGGTCCGGTCATCGTTGAAAAGGAAAAATTTTTCGGTGACGAGGTCATACATTCTATGGCAGAAAATGCAAAATGTGGGATGCTTCAGGAAATAGTACTGACTGTCATTGAAAACGTAGATTTTAAAAATGCAAGGAAATTGCTTGATCTTGGAGGAGGTCATGGACTGTATGCCATAGGTTTTACGAGTTTGAACAAATATCTGGAAGCATTTGTTTTTGATCTCCCACAGGTGGTTGAACAAACAAAACTCTACATCCAAAAGTACGGGGCAGATCATGTAGATGTGATAAAAGGGAACTTTTTTACTGATGATATTGGAGATGGTTATGATATCATTTTCTCATCATTCAATCCTGGAGGGCGGGTCCCTGAACTGGTTCCAAAGATTGTCTCTGCACTAAATAAGGGAGGAGTTTTTGTGAATAGGCAGGTCCCGGATGAGGATTCAATATCAGACCCTTTGCTTACTCTTGATTGGAACCTGTGGACATTTGAAGATATAAAGAAAGCAAGTTCAAGGTATAGTTTTGAGAACAGTGTATCTTTTAATGACTACATCGATGTTCTGAAGGTAAATGGTCTTGATGTATTCAAGGAAATATGTCTAAAAGATGGCTCAATGATTGTTTTTTCAAAAAAAACTTGATATAATGCTTGACAGGATTTCTAATGTTTGAACAATAATCAAAACTTAAAAAGATTGTGGTGAGTCATACGATGTTGGATCAGAATCAAAATTCCAGTCCATTGATGTTGATTTTGAGTGAGTTTTTACATGGCCCTAAATTTAGAATAATTCGCCAAAACTGCTAAAATCCATATAAAATAAGTCACCTTCACCATTGAAAGAAAAATTGGCGGCGCATGTGAAATTATCGGATGTTAGATCTCCAACGTCTATAAGTATTAACAGCCACTTATGAGAAGGATGAATCTTAACCACAGCAGCAATAGTGATAATGGGCTTGTAACTACAGCATTACTATTGGCAGCTGGAAAAGGAAGTCGTCTTTATCCTCTGACACACG
>DQIO01000236.1 GCA_020793555.1 Methanosarcinaceae archaeon
TTCTGCAACATCGATAGCATAAAATAAGATTGAATCATCCATCAAACCCGATACAAATGGAAAACAACCCTGACCCAAAATACAAATGGAAAGCCATGCTGACAGTGTCAATCGGCATATTCATGGCAACCCTTGACGGCAGCATCGTAAACATTGCATTGCCCACACTGACAAAATTATTCGATACCGATATCTCCACCGTCTCATGGGTCATGCTTTCCTACCTGCTCACAATAACAACATTTCTCCTGACACTTGGACGGCTTTCAGATATGTATGGTCGTAAAAAAGTGTTTGCAGGAGGGTTATTGGTATTCAGTTTCGGTTCAGCTCTTTGCAGTCTGTCCACATCAGTCGGACAGTTGATAGCATTCAGGGTTGTACAGGGCTTTGGTGCTGCCATGATAATGGCTACAAGTACAGCCATTGTCACATACGCATTCCCACATACCGAACGGGGAAAGGCAATGGGAATAATCGGCACCGTGGTCAGTGTAGGTTCTATGGCAGGTCCAGCTCTCGGGGGAGTCCTGATCGATATGATAGGATGGCAAAGTATATTCTATATCAATGTCCCGATCGGCATTTTCGCAGCTGCATATTCATGGAAGGTACTTGAATCCGAAGAGATTCATAAAGGACAGAAATTCGATATTCCGGGTGCATTTTTCATGTTCATAACCGTGACATCATTGATGCTTGCCATCACACAGGGGCAGGGAATGGGATGGAACTCGCCCCTGATAATTGGCCTGTTCACCATTTTTGCATTAGCTCTGATAATATTCCTATACATAGAAAACAAAGCCATCCAACCGATGGTAGAACTTCACCTGTTCAAGAATCGCCCATTCTCAGCATCCAATACAAGCAGTTTTTTGAGTTTTGTGGCAATGTTTGTGATAATACTTATGATGCCATATTATCTGGAAGATGTCTTGAATTACAGTATAATCCATGTTGGAATGACCCTCATAGCGATCCCGCTTGTGATGGCAGTGGTGGCACCCGTTAGCGGGTGGCTATCCGATAAAACAAATTCGTTCACACTAAGCAGTCTGGGCATGGTAATCACCTGTATTGCCCTTTACATGCTTGGCAATCTTAATCAGAATTCGACCCAGCTTGACATTGTTATCGGCCTTGGTCTGGTAGGATTGGGGATGGGCTTGTTCCAGTCGCCCAACAACAGCATCATAATGGGCTCCGTTCCAATGAACCGTCTGGGGATTGCAGGCAGTCTGCTCGGAATAATGCGCAATCTTGGAATGGTCACAGGAATAGCCATATCCAGCGCCGTATTCACAAGAGGAGTTGACTTGCAGGAAGCACTTGGAGCATCAAAAATACCTGCATTTCTGGCAGGATATCACGATGCATTCATGGTTGCTGTGGCAGTCTGTGTATTGGGTGTTTTGACCTCGCTGGTGCGAGGAGATGGTGATGGGAAGAAGCGTACATAGTTTTGTTTTTAGAGACTAAAAATAACGCAGCAAACCGCCGCAGGCGGCGCATTTCGACGCTGGCAAAAAGCAAATATACAAGCGCTGCATTTTCAAGTGATCATTTTGACACGGATTATCAGACAGCAACCTTGAGATTTTCTCGAATGAATTCCTTGCCTATTAAACTCTTCTCCGCAAGTTCTCTGTTGGAAACTATGATCAATTCGATTGCCTCGCGAAGATTTTCACGTGTTTCTTCGAGAGTCTTTCCCTGAGTGTTAACTCCAGATAATTCTTCAACATATCCGATATACCAATCATCAGCTTTCTCAAATATTGCAGTAAACGTACTTTCCATAATAGCCCGATCTCCGTTAATGAGTATTATAATGCACTTTTATACAACGATTTACGGGTTTAAGAAGTTTTTCTGCACCCCCCGCGCCGTCTGAATGTTGGTGTTTGGCTATGTTTGGAGGCTTTCATTCTATTTGATTTAGCATATCATTTGGGGTGGGATTTATTGTTAATGGAAAACACCGACTACAGATATTAAAAAATCCATCTTTGTCCATCAATTTTTGACTCCCAATCAATTCGTCATATATGGCCATTAGTCTGCAATTGATTAGCAACGGAGGGATGCGCCGCCTGACGGCGGTTAAATTGGATTCAGTTTAGCTAAACAAAGGTAAAAATGAAAAACAAAAAGCGCCGAGGTTGGGATTCGAACCCAAGCATCCCGTCAGGGAAAACAAGTCTCGAGCCTGCCGCGTATAGACTCCAAGGTGAAATCACCATTGGATTAGTCCGCTCTGCCACCTCGGCAAATGTTGATCTAATATTTGAGTGAATGTATTTTATAAATACATACTCCGAGTAAATCCGAGCATAGCGAGGATTTTCTCGTTTTTGAAGGTCTTAATCTATTATATAAGTATCGAGAATCTAAAAATCCATCAAAGACTTCTGTTTTTGCGCACCTGTTTTTTCCTCTGGTTTTTTCACCTTACTACCCTGCGGCAGTTCGATCCAGCCATACTGCCCTCCGCCACCCGGGTGGAGAATGACCTCGTCTCGCCGGAATGCGAGTATCGCATCAACAATCCTTTTATCCACAATTCCCAGTTCGGCAGGGTCTGCTTCAAGGAGCACCGCCACCTCATTCCCGAATCGCTCAATAAGTGCATTCCATGGAGTCTGGACACCTTTCGTACTGATGCTAGAATGGCCCACAGCCATCATGATAATCTCCGCAAGCGGGATGATGTGCACATAATCAGGGCGGTAATCGGGATGAACAGGCTCGGCAAAATCCGCAAGTTCATTTATGCGGTCTTCCACACCTTTCTTGATGCGACCGCCGCAGGAACAGCGCCAGTTCCTTGACAGGCACTCGTCAAATGTGTAATTTGTAAAGCACTTGATACATGCCGATCTGTTGTACTTTCCTTCCTGCGGGTAAAAACCCACATTGAGCGTAGATTTGTATCCGCCCTCGCGGAGAATTGCCTTTTTCAAACCATCAAAAGTAACTTCCGGCACTTCAAACCGCGTGAACTCACGAGCAAGTTTATTTGACCACGGTGAATGTGCATCTGAATTAGTAAGAAACGTCAATCTTTGCAATTCTTTAATGCGGTCTGCATAATCACTATCCGCGCTGAGTCCGAGTTCAACAAAAGAAACATAATCCGTCATATCCCCATAACAATCCTTCAGGGAATCATGCGCCGCATACAGCGCAGTCCATGGCGTAAACGCATGAGCGGGACCCACCAGCGCACCAATGTCCTTTGCAGCCTCCGCAATCTCAACCCCATCAAGTTTGATGGTTGGACGACCATCTGCTGCAAGGTTGCCATACTTTCCCATAACCTCTGCAAGTTCCTCAGCCTTTGAAATTGAAGGCAATATCAACAGGTGATGAACCCTGTTCTTATCTTCGATCTCTGTTGTCAGTACAAAATCAGTATCATTGATCCGAATAGTCTCATCATCAATAGCCGCCTGCTTAATTTCCAGAAGCCATTTTGGATGAATGCAATCGCTCGTTGCTACAAGATCAATTCCCTTCTTTGCAGCCTCAACTGCAATAGTTGGCAACTCCATCTTTGGAGATGAAGCCATAGAATACTTAGAATGGAGGTGCAGGTCTGCATTGATTTGCATGCGACTCCTTCCTTATCCGATATATCGCAAATCCTCATCACTTGATACAGTATCAGGCAAATACTGCTGTTGCTGCCCTTGCTGCTGTTGTTCCATCTCAGCAAGTTGTGCCGCAATCTTTTCCATCTCTTTTGCCCGCTCCTCAAGAGGAGTTACATCTATCTCAATATCAAGGATCTTGCTTAACACGCCAAGTAAGAACTGGGCACTTTTCGGGTCAACCAGATAACCTGACGTGAATCCCATAACACACATCGCATCCAGTTTCCTGAATTGGCTAAGTCCCAGCAGCAACCCTGATGCCCCGACAATTCCTCCACCGGGTTCACTCTCCTTGAACTCTATACCGTATTGTTCCATCTCCTCGACCATATCATGGTTATTAACTGCACCAATAACCCCATCGGTGTGAGTCAACTGACCTGTCGGGAATCCGCCAAGTGTGTATATCCTTGAAACTCCTATCTCTTCGGCAAGATCAAGATACAGTTCACCAAGTTCATAATGCCCTTCAGTGCTTGAACTCTGGTGGTCACCTGTCAAAATAAGAATATCAGTATCATTTGCCTTGCAGGCAAATATCTCATTATTCACAAGTTTTATGGTGCTGTCCTCATTGACCAACACCTGTGGAGGAAAATGAGGTGAATAAATCTCAATAATCTTTTCGGCATCCAGCTCCTCAATAAGATGCTCTACAACAAGTTTTCCAACGTGACCGACTCCGGGAAGTCCAACCAACATAATCGGATTGTTCAGTTTAATGTCATCTTTTAATCGGATAACCTTATTTTCCTTCATGTTGCATCCTCTTTTTTAGCTATTCGGCGATATTTTCCATAAGGATCAAGGGGTGAAAATCGTGCCGGCTGTGGACTTATAGCCATACCGCCGCACTTTGGACATAACTCGCCCATTGTGTATTGCTTACATTGCACACATCTACGAATTTTAAGTCCCAAAAAACCATCACGCCTTAACGGATTCAATGTGCCTGTGGAACATACCTTTTCCGTCAGCTTTTTCAATTGTATCAGTCGCAGCCGTTGCTGCTTTCTTCAAAACGCCTTCAGCTGTCTTGTAATCAGGTGCAATAACCTTTATTCGGTATCTTGGTGCACCAATATAACTTATATCGACCTTGACATCAGTCTTTTTCACTTTGCTTGCAGCTTTAAGTGCTTTCTTAATGATATCAATACCATTTGGCTTATCAGATGTAAGATCAACGTAACCCGCAATATCAACAAATGGAAGTTTTATGTTTTCCTGTGCAATCTTTACGATAGTTTCAACAACTTTATCGCTGATATCGGTACCTGCAAAAGAATCAACGCCATTCATTGCAGCATCTTCGAATGCCAGATATATACTTCCGAATTTATCAATGATCGTTTCATAGACCGTCTGCATGATATTATTGTCAGTCTTTGTCTCTTCAGACACGAACTGCAACCATTTTGCACCTTTTTGTTCGTTTTTCCAATCCTGTATCTTTGCGCGTTTTTGGTGGTCGTTGACATCCTTTAAGGATAAGTCAATATGACGACGTGACGAATCTACATTCAGTACCTTACATACGATCTTCTGCCCTTCACGGACATGGTCCCTTACGTATTTCACCCATCCGGCTTTGACCTCGGATATGTGGATGAAACCTTCTTTACCGCCAAATTCCTCAAGTCTGGTGTAAGCACCAAAATCGGTTACATTGATGACAGTACAGACTACAAAATCGCCTGTTTCCGGCCAAATTTCGTTATTTTCCATCACGCATCACTTTATACACAAAAGTTTAATCAAGTACTTCAAGAATATGTGTTGTGATCGTGGATTTACCACCGGTCGATTCTGCAAGCGTTCTGCCGCATACCACACATGTGACATTGCGACTTGCACTTCCAAAAATAACCTGTTCGTTCTCACAATCATTGCATTTTACACGTAAAAATCTGCTTTTTGGTACAGCCACCGATATCACTCCTTAAAATCGAATTTCTTTGCTCTGAAGCATGGTCTCTGATGTGACTTATTGCATTCAGTGCAACGGTATTTCAATGCTACACGCTTTGTAGGCTTGTCGCCTCCGGGCACTTTTGAGAACTTACCACTGTTTCCAATGCCGGTCTGGCGTTTTTTCTGTCTTGCAATACGTGTCATAGATGACGCTTTGCCTTTTTTCACTCTTTCTGCAATATGCACGGTATGCTTTTTGCATGAAGGGCAATGGGTCCTGAATCTCTTTGGTATCTTCATAATTTACACCTTGTTAATTGTGAATTAATTATCTTGTAGTATATATTTTATAAATATGTAGTTTGAGCAAATCTGAGCATTAGCGAAGATTTTCTCGAATAGGCTGTGCAATTTTTCGCTTGATCAGTCCTTTTGCATTAATTGCAGGCAATGATATGATATCATGCGCCTGTAATGTATAATTACGATCGTCAACAGCCTGGAATGTAGATATGTCTTTCAGTATTCGCACAACAAGGTATTCCTCACTTATATTACTTTTGGCTATATCACTTTTGCCTGTGTCGTTTATAAGATCCAAAGACTCTTGTGGCGATGCGGTATTTGATTGTTCATGGGTTTCAACATCCGCCCCATTTTGCTTACTTTCCGCAATACTTTCTATATCCTTGTTTTCATCATTTACATTTGTACTTACATCGATATCCGGCACTTTTGAGGCAGTTTTATCGCGAATTGAATCCGGATCCATTATGGGTTCGATCAATTCATTGCGTGCGATATTTATTGCAGACAGGACATCATCATATACTTTGCGTTCAGCCGTAAGCAATTTGTCCATATCTGATTTTGCCGACCTGTTCGAAAATGCGTTCGATGTTGCACGTGTAGTTATCTTACGCAGGCGCCGGATGAAAATCACCTCTATATCTGTGATCGCACTTTGCAGTTCATCCTCCAACATCTTCGATTCGACAGAACGTGGATTATTAACCTTTTTAATTTCGTACTCCAACTCGCGTATGTACTTATCAACTGCATCATAAAAATCAGAATGGAGCGATTTTAATGAAGAACTACTCTCATCTCGTAATACGGTTTTTAGTTCAGTTCGATCCATATTCTGCTACACCCCTGCACATAAGATACATGGCGGCATATTCAGGCAGTTTAACCATACCATCGCCCTCTTCTACTACGAATTCATTCCCTTTCATCTGCACCGAAAATGGTTTTATCACTTTTAATTGTACCGACTCATCACTAAATACAACCGCATCATTGAGCGGGTCAAAAGTTTCCAGCTCTGAAAGCGAAAGCGTTGTCACACGCATCCCCGATCCTCCGTGGAGCGACCCGGGCAGTCGTATCAAACGTTTGATATCCGCAGTGACAGGTTCATCAACACTTGCTGACATTTCAGACACAGCTTGATTTGCAAGAGTTTCAAAAAATGGTTTTGGAATTTTTGAGAGAGATTCCATCTTTCCATTTTTAAGAAGTTCAACCTGATGCTCATCACTAAATATTCTAACTAGCTGCTCAATCTTTTTTTCCCCAATTCCCTTAAAGCCAGGGTATATTTTTAGGTTATCGTTTTCAGTTTTTGTAAAGAATTCATAACTTTTAACACCATTGATTTTTAAATTTACCTTGGTTTTCATATCGTTAAGACTTAACAAAATAACATTTTTTCCATTCAATATCTTTATAACTCTACCATCATCAATTTTTTCAATTTCTGATGTTTTTATCCATTCAATCGCAAAATGTCGACTTAGAAAATCCATGAGTCTTTTATTATGATTCCCTGGAATTTTGTCCCATCTAAACAAATACAAACTTGTAAGCATCTTAATCGAATCATCCTGTTTCAGGATCCCTGACAGATATGATATTATGTATCGATTGATCCGCCCTCCCCAGCCGCCCTCATCCTCAGAGGGGAGTACGAAAACCTCTGCACTCTCACGACCTGCATCACCGCTCACTTCTTTCTTGCCAAAGAAACGATTAACTTCAAGACCTGTACTGCTCACATAATCCACGATCTCACGCCGCTCTGCACTTCCCAGAGCGCGAACGGCGGGTGTACTGATATGAAAATGGTAACCTCGTCCACCTGAGAATACTATATGTATATCCTTCTCATCAAAACCAAAATCGTTGTTCAGGAATCCGTACAACTTAAGCGATTCCTGTTTCACATGTTCCAGCATATCGGCATACGACTGCGGTGCACCCGGCAGGTGGTCTGCATCAAGGTCAAATATCAGGTCAGCACTCAACCAGTTTTTCTCCTTCATCTTTGGCGCATTGGGATATTCGTAGTAAGCCACAGAATAATACGCATGTGCCGGCACCATTCCCGATAGATAATCCTGCAATTCTCCGCGCGACCCAAACGCTTTGTGGCGTCGCATCACAAATTCCGGCATTTCGTCAAATAATATGAATCCCCATTCACGCGAAGTGAAATCAGGAGGGAGATGAATCTCTGCGGTGCGGTAATAGTCCTGAAACTTTGATTTTATGAATCGTTTTGTTTTCTCGTTCATTTTTGCGGATTAAGATTTGTGACTTATATATTACTACAACTTTTTATATACATTTCTTCTGTGACCTATGTGAAGTATCTGTATTATCGCTTTGTTTGATGTTAGCAATAACCCTGTGTGAACCAACTCTTAATTTGAATTCCTGTTTGCCACTAAGTTTTTCAAAAAAATGAAATGGATTATCCTTTGTATCCAGTATTTTATTGAATATTCTTTCTTTTTGATTTTTCTCCAATTTGTTTAGAAAATCAATTGCTTCTTCGTCAAATATAAGATTGTATATTCACAGGCCCAACCGTTTTTTTGCATCTTCTTCAGTCAAGAAATTACCTTTGCTTATTCTTGCTCTTGCTTCTTTTATAGACTTGATCGTTTCCATGCTTAACTCAGGTTCAGTTTCCGATGTTTTTGCTATGAACATGACCTTTTTAATCACTTCATCGTAACTTTCATTTTTGTATTCCCTGAAGTTATCGAGTTGGGATTTTGTATCCCTGTATATCTTAATAGTAGTTGCATCCATGATATCACTTATACCATAGTATACCTCAGTATACTTATATTGCTTTCCATGCAGGAAACATTCATGGTTATTGAACGATTCTACCCCTGAGAGTGCATCTCCAAGAATTTCCAGGACTTATACTCTTCTGTACAAAAGCGACTAAGGATTACACATATTTAAATATATTTTTTTATATGCGAATTATATTATA